>JAPPBK010000116.1 GCA_026705105.1 Chloroflexota bacterium
CAACGTGATCGCCGTCAAGGCCCCCGGCTTCGGCGACCGCCAGAAGGACAACCTGGGCGACATCGCCACCCTGACCGGCGGCGAGGTCATCTCGGAGCAGCTCGGCGGCCAGCTCGACGCTGCGGAGATTGCTCAGCTCGGCCGCGCCCGACGCTTCATCGCCTCCAAGGAGAACTCAACCATCATTGAGGGCAACGGCGACACCGTTGCCATTGACGACCGCGTCAACCAGATCCGCCACGTCTACGAGCAGGCCAAGAGCGACTGGGACCGCGAGAAGGCGCAGGAGCGCCTGGGCAAGCTCTCCAACTCCGTCGCCGTAATCAAGGTCGGCGCGGCTACCGAGGTCGAGCTCAAGGAGCGCAAGCACCGCGTCGAGGACGCTCTGTCGGCGACCCGCGCAGCCGTTGAAGAGGGCATGGTCCCCGGCGGCGGCGTGGCCCTGATCAACGTCATCCCCTCGCTCGGCGGCGTCGAACTCGACGGCGACGAGGCGACCGGCGTCGGCATCCTCAATCGCGCGCTGGAAGAGCCGATGCGCCGCATCGCGATCAACGCTGGTCAGGACGGTTCCGTCATTGTCCAGTCCGTCAAGGACGCCGAAACGCCGAACTACGGATACAACGCCGCCACCAGCGAGTACGGCGACATGATCGACATGGGCATCGCCGACCCGGCCATGGTCACCCGCGCCGCGCTCGAGAACGCCGTCTCGATCGCCGGCATGGTCCTGACTACCAACTGCCTGGTCACCGAAAAGCCGGACGACAGCGCGGTCGCAGCCCCGCCCGCCCCGGCCTACTAGCCCACCGTCACCGGTAACCACCAACGGGGCCGCCCACCGGGGCGGCCTCGTTCGCGTCCCCGCTCCCATCTCCCCCGCGAAGCGGGGGGAGATGTCACGTAGTGACAGAGGGGGGCTCCCCGCGCTCGTGCGAATACGCTTGAGCCATGACCACACGACGCCGCGCCAAGATCGTCGCCACCCTGGGACCGGCATCCAGCGATCCCGACACGGTGCTCGAACTCGTTCGCGCCGGCCTCGATGTGGCGCGGATCAACTTCTCGCATGGCGACTACTCCTCGTGGTCGACGGCGGTGGAGTCCGTCAGGCGCGCGCAGCGTGAGACCGGCAAGCCGATCGCGCTCCTGGGCGATCTGCAGGGTCCCAAGATCCGCATCGGCTCACTGACCGAGCCGTCCGAGATCGCGCGCGGCGAGCGGGTCGACATCGTCACCGGCACGGATGCCGTCGCCCAGCCCGTCGACCGCGATGCCCTCTCGCTGAGCTGCTCCTACGCCGCGTTGATCGACGAGGTCGAGATCGGCGACCGCATCTACCTGCGCGACGGCGAACTCGACCTGCGAGTCGAAGCGATCGACGGATCCAGGATCGTGACCACCGTGCGCGGCGGCGGCCTGCTGACGCCTCGCGCCGGACTGCACGCGCGCGGCGGCGGCAGGCAACTCCCGGCCCTCACCGACCAGGACCGCGCGCATGTGCGCTTCGCCGTCGAGCGCGGCTTCGATTTCCTCGCCCTCTCGTTCGTCCGCAGCGCCTTCGACCTCGCAGAAGCGGAGAGCGCCGTTCACGCCGCCGGCGGCGAAATCCCCCTGATCGCCAAGATCGAGACGGTCTCCGCCATCGAGGACCTCGCCGCGGTGATCGCCGCCTCCGACGGCGCGATGGTCGCACGAGGCGACCTGGGCGTCGAAGTCGGGCCCGCCGACGTTCCGATCGCCCAGCGCCGGATCATCTCTGCGTCCGGACGCGCCATGATCCCGGTCATCATCGCCACGCAGATGCTGGAGTCGATGACGACCCGCCAGCGCCCAACGCGCGCCGAGGCCTCGGACGTCGCCAACGCGGTCTGGGACGGGGCCGACGCGCTGATGCTCTCGGGCGAGACTGCCGTAGGACGGCATCCGGTCGAGGTAGTGGCGATGATGGATAGCATCATCCGCACCGCCGAGCAGAGCGACCCGCAACGGGCCGCGCGGACGGTCGAGCTCAGCAGCGACACGGCGCGGACGATCAGCCAGGCGGTCGCCACGGCGGTCGAGCAGCACCCGCAGGTCAAGGCCGTGATCGTCTTCACCGTCTCTGGACGATCAGGGCGCCTGCTGTCGCAGGTGCGATTGCCGGTGCCGACGGTCGTGCTGGCCCCCTCGGAGCCGATTCTGCAGCGCATGGCACTGAGCTGGGGCGTGGACCCGCGCTACTGCGACCCGCCGTCGACGGTCGAGCGCATGCTCGAGGATGTCGAACACGCCGCGATCACGGAGCTGGGCCTGTCGGGGGGGGATTCAGTGGTCGTCACCGGCGGGATCCCGCTCGGGCAGGGCGAACCCACCAACTTCCTCAAACTCCACCAGATACCCTGATGCAAACGCCAATGCCCCGCTGCTCCCATGTCTCTCTGCCCCCGCGCAAGCGGGGGGAGATGCCGCAGGCAGAGGGGGGCATGCTCCACGCGACCAACCGGAAAGGAACGCCATATGCCTGATGATGTCCAGATCGGCGACGCCTGCGAAATCGATCCGGCCGCCGGACCGATTGCGGCGAGCGACAACATCGGTGAGGGCGACCGCGACGTCCTGCTCTACGTCAACGCCTGGTGCGGCGACTGTCGCCGCGCGATCAGATTCCTCGACGAGTTTGAGATTCCCTATCGAACCATCGACCTCGACGACCAGCCCGAGGCGGCCGAAGTCGTCATGTCGCTCAACCGCGGCAGCCGCTCGGTACCGACAATCCTGGTCGACGGTGAACACGTTGCCACCGAGCCCAGCCGAGCTGAGCTCGCAGCAATCTTCGGAGTCAAAGAAGAGGTCTCCGGAGGCGTTCTCGGGCGCTTCCGCCGACCGTGACAGGTCACATCCCGCTCTCCCCCCGCGCAGGCGGGGGGAGATGCCGCAGGCAGAAGGGGGCTCCCGCCACTCGCAAGCAGGAGCTACTCCGGGTTCTCGATCACATGCACGTCGGTCGGTGAGATTCGCGCGATCACGTCATCGCCGAGCGACAGGCCGAGCTCGTCCCAGGCCGCCAGCGACGAATCTGCGATCAGACGGAGCCGGCCGCTCGACAGTTCGCTGCGAATCACCGGTCCGCGCGGCCTGATTGCCCGCAGCGTCGCGCGTAACTGGTTGGCCGAGCCGTCCTCTTCGCGGGTCAGCACGATCCGCTCGGGCCGCACGCACAGCAGCGCCGGCGCGCCCAGCGCGACCGTCTTCGCGGTCGAGGCCAGCCGCACGCCGCCCGCCTGGTAGACGCCCGACTCCGAACGCCGGCCGGCCCAGACATTCTCGGTCCCGACGAACTCCGCTACCGCCCGGTCCGCCGGTCGGTCGAACACCTCCGAGGGCGGACCGGTCTGCCGCAGGGCGCCGCCGATCAGCAGCGCCGCGTGATCGCCGAGGCGCAGCGCCTCGTCGCGATCGTGCGTCACCAACACGGTGGTCGGCCGGGTCTCCGAGACGATCTCGGCGAAGTCTTCGATCAAGCCCTCGCGCGTCGGCGCGTCAACGCCGGAGAACGGCTCGTCCAGCAGCAGCACTTCCGGCTGCGAGGCGAACGCGCGGGCCAGGCTGACCCGCTGCGCCTCGCCGCCCGAGAGCTGTCTGGCATGACGCCGAGCGAGCGGGGCGATGCCGAAACGTTCCAACCAGTGGTCGGCCAGTTCGCGCCGCCGCCGCCGATCCACCCCGCGCAGACGCAGCGGCAGTTCGACGTTGGCGCGCACCGACATACTCAGCAGCAGCGGTTCCTGGAAGGCGGCCGACATCCGCCGGCGGGTGCGCACCGGGTCGGCGTCCATCGGCTGGCCGTCGAGCATCAGGGTGCCGCGAGTCGGATGCAGCACCAGTTGCAGCGCGCCCAGCAATGTCGACTTGCCCGACCCGTTGGGTCCGATCATCACCGTGACCAGGCCGCGGGGGATGTCGAGCGTCCCAACCTCCAGCACGCTGACGCCGCCGCGCTGGACGAGCAGGTCGCGGACCTCGATGTGGGCCTCGACGCGGTCGGTCATGTGACGAACCGTCGCTGTTGCACGGCGGTCAGCACCAGGTTGACGATGAAGGCGAGCACGACCAGCACCAGCGACAGCGCGATCGCGACCTCGAAGTTGCCGCGTCCGGTCTCCAGCACGGTCGCCGTGGTCAGGACGCGCGTCTCGCCGGCGAGATTGCCGCCGACCTGCATCGATGCGCCGACCTCGGAGATGGCCGCGCCAAAGCCGGCCATCACGGCGGCGAGCAGGCCCAGCCGCGTCTCGCGGATCAGCAGCCAGAGTACTTGCCAGCGGTTGGCGCCCATTGCCCACATCTGGCCGATCAGCCGAGGATTGACCGACTGGATCGAGGCGAGCGAGAAGCCAACCACCAGGGGAAGACTGAGCAGGAACTGTGCAACGACCATGGCGGTTGGCGTGTAGATCAGGTCGAGGTCGCCCAGCGGGCCGGTGCGCCAGAGAATCAGGGCGACGAGCAGTCCGACGACGACCGGCGGCATGCCCATGCCGGTGTTGACAGCAGCGACGATCAATCCGCGCCCTAGGAAGCGGCGCAGCGCGAGCACCGCGCCAAGGGGAATGCCGATGGTCAACGCCAGCGCGGTCGCGGCGGCCGAGATGGCCAGCGTGCGTAGGGTGATCTCGATGATCTCACCGTCGCCCGACCACCAGAGCCGCGCCGCCTCGCGGATGCCGTCCCAGATCAAGTCCATGCGGCGATCTTATCTGCGCGCACCAATGCAGCTCGCTCAGCCGGTCCCGCCGCGGGCGGCGATGGACTGCTCGGTCTCGTGCGCAGCGGGGATGAAGAGCGGCTGACCGTATTCCTCGCGCAGGTACTCGCCGATCATCGCCTGGATGTCGGCTCGGATCAGGAAGTCGGCGAACTGCTGCGACGCGACGGTGTTGATCCGCCCCTTACCGCCGTTGACCGGCATCACGCTGTAGAAGTTGAGCAACAGCGGATCGCCTTCGACCAGGGTCAAGAGGTCGGGGATGTCCGCCGACAGGGACAGGTACGTGCCTCGGTCGGTGAGCGCGTACGCGCCGCGTTGATTGGCGACCGTGAGCGTGGCGGACATACCCTGTCCGACTTCGATGTACCAGTCGTCCGACGCGACCGAGGGCGAAACCCCAGTCTCGGACCAGAGCGAAAGCTCCTTCTTGTGGGTGCCGCTGTCATCGCCTCTCGAGGCAAAGGTCGCACCTGAGGCGGCGATCTTCGCGAGCGCGGTAGAGACATCGGACATGCCCGCGACGCCGGCCGGATCGTCGGGGGGACCGACGATCACGAAATCGTTGTACGCGACCAGGGTGCGGCTGGTCACGTCTCCGGCCTCGACCAGGACCCGCTCCGCGTCGGGCGCGTGCGTGAGCAGGACATCCGCGTTGCCGTCGGCGCCCATGCGCAGCGCCGCCCCAGTGCCGACCGCGATGATCTTGACGCTGACCTCCGCCTCGTCCTCGAAGATCGGAACGAGCCGGTCGAGCAGTCCGGAATCGTTGAGCGAGGTGGTCGTGGCGAGGATTAGCTCGTCCTCGTTGAAACCAGGGTCGGCACCGCAAGCGACGGCAATGGCGCCGGCGGCGAACAGGGACAGCGCGAATCGGCCCAGCAGCGGTGCTCGGCTCATCGTTCCTCCCGAGTCGCCTGTGACGTGCTACTCGCCGGAGGTGATCATCCCAGCTCCGACCGTGGCCGAGGTCGCCTCGTCGATCAAGATGAAGGCGCCGGTTTCTCGCGACTCAGCGTATGGGTCGATGGACAAAGGCGCCATGAGTCGCAACCGGACGCGCCCGATCTCGTTGAGCGCAAGTTGCGATGCGGTCAGGTCGTACTCGAGGCTGTTGACATCCAGTCGGGCGCCGACCTCGTCAACCAGCGCCCGCGTTGTCTGCGTGGCGTGCTTGACTACGAGCCGGTCGCGCTCGCGCAGCGGGGCGCGATCACTCATCCAGCAAATGTGGGCGTCGATTGTGGACGCGGCCACCGGCGGATGCTCGGCCGAGACAATCATCGAACCGCGCCGCACGTCAAGGTCGTCGGCCAGTCGCACGGTCACCGCCATTGGCGGAGTCGCTGCGGGGAGTTGCTGTTCGTAGGCCTCGATGGCAACCACCGTCGTCTCCGCGCCCGAGGGCATGACCGCCACGCGGTCGCCGACGCGCAGCACGCCCGACGCCATCGTGCCGGCGTAGCCGCGGTAGTCGTGGAACTCGTCGCGCAGCGGCCGAATCACGTACTGAACGGGGAATCGCGCGGCAGAATGCTGGGGTGGCTCAGCGGCTTCGAGCGTTTCCAACAACTCCAGCAGCGGCGGTCCGTCGTACCACGGCATCCGCTCCGACCCGCCAACCACCCAGTCGCCGAGCTTGGCCGAGATCGGGATCGCGTGGACATCGGTGACATCCATGCGCGATGCGAATCGGGTCAACTCCTCGGCGATCCGCTCGAAGACGGCGCGATCCCAGTCGACCAGGTCCATCTTGTTGACACACAAGACGAAGTGGCGAATGCCGAGCAGGCTGGAGAGGTAGGCGTGGCGGCGGGTCTGCTCGACGACGCCTTTGCGGGCATCGACGAGCAGCAGGGCGGCATCGGCGGTTGATGCGCCGGTGACCATGTTGCGCGTG
>JAPPBK010000194.1 GCA_026705105.1 Chloroflexota bacterium
CGGTAGTTGAGCGGGACGAAGGTGACGCCGATCTTGGCGCAGGCGTAGTAGATGACGACGTACTCGGCCGAGTTGACCGACATCACGCCGACGTGGTCGCCGCGGGTGAGACCGAGGCCCTGGAGCGCGTTGCCGAGGCGGGTCACTTCAGCCTGCAGGTCGGCGTAAGTCTTGACCGTGTCTTCGCAGATCAACGCGGCCCGATCGGGCACGACGGCGGCGGACAGTTCGAGGAAGTCTGCGGTGTTCACTGGAGTCTCCTTGGTCGATCCGGGACAGACGAACTCGCGAGACGCGAGCGTAATCCGGTTAACGATCAGACAGTGTATTGGCCAGGCGGCGTGCGGTCAGCGCATCCTGGCGAATCGCAGTGGACATAGGCAGGTCGAGGCCGCGTCGAATGCTGCGCTTGACGGCGGCGGCGACGGCTGGCTCCGCCGAGGCGAGACGGCGGGCGGTCTCGAAGACCATCGAGTCCAACTCGTCCGGCGGCGCGACGCGGTGGACAATCCCCCAGGACTGGGCCTGCCGGGCGTCGATCGGATCGCCGCTCAGGATCAGGCCGCGCGCAGCGCCCGGAGGCGCGATTCTCGGCATGAGCTGGGTGCCGCCGGCGGAGGGGATGTAGCCGAGCGTGACCTCGGGCAAGGCAATACGAGTGTCTTCGGCGGCGATGCGCAGGTCGCAGTACAGCGGCAGTTCGATGCCCGCGCCGAAACAGAAGCCGTGCAGCGCGGCGATTGTCGGAATCGACAGGTCTTCGAGCAACGCCCAGAGGTCGCGCAGTCGGCGCGCCTCGCGCGACTCGTGCAGCGACGGGGCCGTACCGAACTCGGAGATGTCTGCGCCGGCGGAGAAGGCGCGTGGACCCGCGCCACGGAAGACGAGCACGCGGACTTCGGGGTCGAGTTGGGCCGCCTGGATAAAGGTCCAGAGTTCGTCGCGCATGGCCATGTTGATGGCGTTGAGCGCCTCGGGCCTGTTGAGGGTGATCGAAGCGACGCCGTCAAACGGTTTGTCGTAGCGGACGAGCGGTTCGGACATCAGCGCCAGTCGGGTTTGCGAATCTCGCTCTTGCGTCGGACCTCCCAGAGGCGCTCGATGTCGGCGTTCATCTTCTCGTGCAGGGCGTCCATCTCCTCGCGGCCGGGACGCATCTCGCTGGACTTCCAGCGGCGGATCCTGGCGCGATCGGACTTGTCGATGTCGACTTCTTCCAGCATGTGGTTGACCACCTGGCTGAAGACCGCCCAGGCCTCTTCGATGTCGAGTTCGACCTTGACCATGTGTTTCTTCTCTCGCTCGGCTGAATCTTGCTGCGTCAGAGCTGCTAGCGGACGGTGCGGTAGTAGTCGCGTCGGCGAATCTGGCGGGTGAGCTCTTCGTCGATCGTGTTGCCCAAGGCCTCGTTGACGCCATTCGCCACGGCCTCCATGGCCGCGTTGCCCTCGACGACGCCCGCTCGCCAGTCGCGGATCGCCTTGACGGCCTCGTCCGAGAGTTCCACCTGATCGAGCACCTGGGCGGTGACCAGGGCCATCAACGACCAGGTTTCTTCTTCGTCCAAAATCAGTCGCATCGTTCGCATCTCCTTCTGGAGGTCCGGCCCCGTTTCGGTCGGCCGGCGTGTGCCTGGTTCATGCGCCGCTGAACTGCGGCGAGCGTTTCTCGATGAATGCGCCGACGCCCTCGGCACGGTCGGCGGTGTCCTGGAGCAGGATGGTCAGCTCGGTCTCGTAGTGCAGCGCCTGGGCAAGCGGCATGTCGAGCCCGTGACGAATGGCGTCCTTGGCATAGCGCGCGGCGATCGGGCCGTGCGCGGCGATTGAGTCCGCGATTCGCAAGGCGGCCTCGAGTGGGTTGCCGTCCACGTCGTTGACGAGTCCCCATTCGAGCGCGGTCTGCGCGTCGAGCTCGCGTTCGAGCATGACCAGTTGCGTGGCCCGCGACCGGCCGATCGCGCGAGTAAGTCGCTGCAGCCCGCCCGCGCGTGGAAACTCGCCGGAGAGCGGATCGAATCCGATTGGCGACTTCGATGCCGCGACGCGAATATCGGCGCAGAGGGCCAACTCGAGTCCTCCGCCACGAACCGGACCTGGAAGCACCGCGATTGAGGGCTGCGCGAGCGCCGCGAAGGCGGCGAACGGATCGCCCGGGCTGATGTCCGCCTGAAAGCCAAGCCAGATGGCTGGTTCGGGGTTGAGCACGACAACGCGCACAGCATCGTCGAGCGCGGCGCACAGGTCGTCGAGCTGACGGGCGAAGGCTTCGTCGAGCACGCTGCCGCCGCCGATTACGGCGATCCGGTCGAGTCGTTCGAGCTGAAGTGGCGCAGCGCCTGCCATAGAGTCGAAGATTCCTGTCGCGTCTAAGTGATTCAGTGTACCGAAGCCCTGGGAATGAGCTTGAGGCGCTGAGTTCGGCGTGCTGCGCCGGTTCTGGCGGCCGCCTCAACCGACTCGCGATCGCGGTGCAGGGGCAGGTAGCGATCCTTGAGCCAGGCGTCCGTCAGTGGACCGTTGGCGTGAAGCGGATCGTGAATCTGCTCTCCGGAGATCGCGAAGCGAGCTTCCGGCGGATCGCTCAGCTTGACAATCAGCCGCAACGACGGAATGGCGCTGGCCGGGCCGAAGTGCCGCAGTCCCAGGACGCCGGACTGGGCGACCGTGTCCGCTTCGCCGCCGTAGTCGAACGGGCCGGGCGAGAGCAACGGACCGACCACCGGAGCGTCGGCCAAGCTGTGACTGAGGACGAGCGGTCGGCAGCGTCCCCAGGTCCAGGTGGAGCGATCGGGTCCGAATCGCTGCCTGAGCCGCTTAACCGCTCGCTCGCGAGCGGCCGCGAGCCGCTCAGCTTCGGAATCGGGTTGGGCATCGAACCGCTTGACCGCCCAGGATGTGGCGTGCGCAGCGAAGATGTCGAGCGTGGGAATGGCGAGCAGCGGGTTCAGCAGTTCCTGCCCCTTCGATCCCAGCACTCGCTTGAGCGCTTCGCGCCGGTACTCGATCAACGTGGCGGCGACGATCGCGGCCGGCACGGAATCGGGCGACATGGTCCCGTCCCACTCGGCGAAGGTCTCATCGGGGATTCGCCGAGCGAACTCGCGAAGCGGCAGCGAGACGCGATCGCACTGCAACTCGGCGAATGAGTCGAAGGAGTGCGGCGCGCGGTCGACGAGTTGTTGGCGGATGCGCGCTGCGCGGCCCGGATCGAGGTACTCGGCGCCGAAACAGCTCTGCTCGGACGGGGCCAACGGCGCGTTGGCGCTGACGACGACGCCGTGCGGGGGATCGACCAGGTGCGGGAGGTCGTCGCCGGAAACCGGTCGCGTGGGCACGCCGCCGCGCTCGTTCGGCGCCCAGCCGGCGGCGGGAAATCGAAGTGACGCCATGTCGCCGGCGGGCACGTCGCCGCTGACACGCAGGCCGACCCGCCGCCGATCGGCGTAGGCGTAGCAGAGGTTGAAGTCGGCCATGTCGCCGGCGGCTGCGCTGAACTCATCCCAGTTGCGGGCGCTGAGCATGTCGGCGATGCCGCCGCCGCCATGCTTGGGCGCCAGGATGCGGGAATGCAGCGAGATCGCGCGGTCGCCGTTCCAGCCTTCGTGGACATCCGCAGGCAGCACATTGCTGACGATCGGTCCGTTGACGGTTTCCCTCACGGAGAGACGTTCAGCCGGGTATCCGCGCACCTGGATGTGTTCCTCGCGCTCGACGATGTCCATCCAGCCGTCGGGAGTCAGCGATTTCGATCCGTCCCCGGAGAGTCGCTCGACCACGGCGACGTTCATCGACATCAGCGCGGCGGTCGGTCCCCAGGCGATGTGGTCGTTGAATCCCCAGACGATGCCGGGCAGACCAGGCACACTGGCTCCGGCGGCGTTGAACTCGGGACAGTGCAGGTGGACGAAATAGGTGTGCGGCGGGGTGACCGGATTGAGGTGCGGATCGCAGGCGAAGAGCGGCGCGCCATCAACGGTATGGCGCCCGTCGACGGCCCAGTTGTTGGATGCACCTTGTCGAAGACCGAGCAGATCGGAGGCCTGGCGGGCCGCCTCGTGCAGTGGCTCGGCCAGCTCGCCGTACGGTGCGTCGGGCGGCATCGCGGCTGCGGTGTCGGGCGCAAGCGGCGGGTCGAGTTCGTTGAGCGCGTCGAGGCCGGCCTGCTCGACGATGCGGGCGCGCATCAACTGCTGCTCCCAGGCGGGTGCCAGCAGGCAGGAAAGCAGCTTGCCCCAGGCGATGCTGTCGGAGGCCTGCCAGGGGCCGATCCAGTCACCCAGTACCTGCGCCTCGAACGGCTTCGGCGCCCGAGCGACGGCGGCGTTGATACCCGCAACGAACGGCGCGAGCTGCTGCCGTTGCGCGGCCGGGGTCGCGTCCCAGGCTGCTTCGGCCGCGCGACCGATGCCGAGCGTGCGGCAGAGTCGGTCGACGCTGAGGGCCTGCGGTCCCGCGATCTCGGCAAGCCGACCGCGGGCCGCACGCCGGTTCCATTGCATCTGCCAGAGCCGATCCTGGGCCTGCACGTAGCCAAGCGCGAACAGGGCGTCGCCGGCAGATTCTGCGAAGCAATGAGGAATGTCGTAGCGGTCGCGGATGATCTCAACCGGCGCGTCGAGCCCGGCAACCACCGTCTTGCCGCGGCGCTGCGGACCCTGCCTTAGTTGTAGCGCGTTGGCGATCGTGGACCGCGCGAGCGCGCGCAGCAACCCGCCGCCTTGACGCAGGGAGAGCGCCAGTCCCCGTCGATCGATGCCGGATCGCGGCTCGGTCATGCACTGAGCGTACGCGGTATCGTCGTAATCGCGCCGCGCTGCCGGTCGAACGGCTCAGTCGGCGATACGACCGTGAGCGGTGAGTGGCGAAGAGAGCACGGCAGGGAGGCGGCTATGGAGCTGGGACTGAGCGGCAAGCGGGCGCTGATTACCGGGGCCTCGGAGGGAATCGGCCTGTATTGCGCGCTCTCATTGGCCGCGGAAGGCGTCGACGTGTCGATCTGCTCGCGGCGTCCGGAGGCGCTGGCGCAGGCGACTGCGCGGATTGCCGCGGCAGGGTCGGGCAGGACCCACTGGACTGCGGTGGATCTCGGCGAGACCGAGGCGGGCGAGCGCGCCGTCGGCGCGGCGGTGGAGGCGCTGGGCGGCCTCGACATCCTGGTCAACAACATGGGCGTCTCGCTGCGCGGCGAGGGCGACGAGGTCTGGCAGGACATGTTCGACCTCAACCTGATGGCGGCGGTGCGCACGACGCGGGCGGCGCTGCCGCATCTGATTGAATCGGCCTCGGGCGAGGGCGCGGACAGCTCGTCGATCATCCACATCGGCTCGATCTTCGGCCGTGAGGCGGGCGGCTCGGCGCAATACAACGCGATGAAGGCGGCGATGCATAGTCACGCCAAGTCGCTGGCGCTGGAACTGGGCCCGGACAACATCCGCGCCAACGCGGTGGCCCCTGGATCGATCGCCTGGCCCGACTCTCGATGGCAGACCCGCTACGACGACGACCCCGAGGGCATCCAGCGCAGCGTGCTCGACACGATCGCGTTCAATCGGTTCGGTCGGCCGGAAGAAGTCGCCGACGTCGTCGCGTTCCTGGCCTCGCCGCGGGCGAGCTGGGTGACGGGCGCGTGTCTCAACGTGGACGGCGGACAAACGCGATCCAACATCTAGACTGGCCTCAACGCCGAGGAGACGCGCAATGGACGGACACCGCTACGAACACAGCCGGACCAGGCTGGGCGCGTTGCCGTCGCGCGCCTGGGAGGTGATCGGCCCACGGATGCTGCGGCCGCTGGTCGGCGGCATGGTTGGCGCGGCGATCGTAGTGCTCTTCCTGGCGATTCGCGGCGGCACGGCGGTCGAGCTGAACGAGCTGACCGGAACGGCCTGGGGCGGTTGGAGCCGTCACGCCGACGTTCACCTGCTGATCGTGGTCAACGTCGCGGTCGTCGTCGCGATCGCCGTGAATTTCGCCGCCGAGTGGATCCACAACTGGCTGTACATCGGTCTCAGTGTGGTCACGGCCGCAGTGATGATCGCACTCCGGCAACTTGCCGAGATCGACGGGGCGGGAGGCAACATCCTGCTCGGGTTGATCGCGTTCTTCCTCGCGACCGGCGTCCTGATCGCGGCCTGGGACGTGCGAGCCATCGATCGTCGGAGCGGGTACTAGCCATCTCGTGTGCTGCGCGGGTGTGTGCCGGATGGCACTAGCCCCAGGCCGAGGGCTTGATAAACTCGTCACGTATTCACAGTCGCATACGCAATCGGAGGCATACGATGCCGCAGTTCCCATCCGTTGAATGGTTTGAGGCGCTCCGCGACACCGTGCAAGACGATCCGCACTGGCGGGACTTCGGCATGATGGATTGTGCGATGGGCGTCAACGTCGGCGAGACCACGATCAAGCTGGTCTTCGACGGTTACGAAATCCCGGAGATCGCCGACATCTCGACGTCTGCCGACAACGAAGACCTCGACTTCACCCTGGTCATGCCCGAGGACCGTTGGCGAGAGATGATCGAGAACATCAAGAACAACGGCCACGCCGACTTGCACCACACCCTGAACACGATCGACCTGGAAAGCCCGGAGGAGTTGGCCAAGGGCGAGGACTACAACCGCCGCGACCTCTTCTATCGCT
>JAPPBK010000344.1 GCA_026705105.1 Chloroflexota bacterium
CAATCTGTTGACCTACAGACTTCCTCTGCAAGGCGGGGCGAAGGAGAACGCAGAAGGTGGGACCTTGAACTCAAAATCAGGCATAGTGGAGGTAGCGGCGTCGGGCGGATTGACTGATTGCGAGGGTCGGCAATGGTCACAGGTGCTCCGTTCATGAACGGTCTCGACGCATTCGACGACCTGGAGTCGGGCGTCCGCTCCTACATCCGCTCCTGGCCGACGGTGTTCGACCGTGCCTATGGCGCGAAGCTCTGGGACGAAGACGGCCGCGAGTACCTCGACTTCTTCTCCGGCGCCGGCGGCCTCAACTACGGCCACAACCAGGACGCGATGATCGGCGCCCTGGTCCGCTACTTGCAGTCGCAGGGCGTGCTGCACTCGCTCGACATGGCGACCACCGCAAAGCGCGGCTTCCTGGAACGCTTCCGCGAGATCATTCTCGAGCCGCGCGGAATGTCCTACCGGGTCATGTTTCCCGGACCGACGGGCACCAATGCCGTTGAAGCGTCGCTCAAGCTCGCGCGTAAGGTGACCGGACGGCGGGACATCGTCTCCTTCACCAATGCGTTCCACGGGATGACCCTCGGCTCGCTTGCGCTGAGCGGCAACGTGGTCAAGCGCGAATCCGCGGGGATCCCGTTGGAACACCAGCGCACGGCGCCCTTCGACGGAGAGCTCGGCGCGAACGTCGACACCATCGCGGTGCTCGATGCGATGCTGGCCGAGGACGGCGCCTCGATTGCGGGCGTGATTGTCGAAACCGTCCAGGGCGAAGGCGGCCTGCACACGGCCGGCTTCGATTGGCTGCGGCGGCTCGCCGAGTGCTGCAAGCGGCACGGATGTCTGCTGATCGTGGACGACATCCAGGCTGGCTGCGGCCGGTCGGGCAGCTTCTTCTCGTTCGAGCCTGCAGGAATCGAGCCCGACATCGTTTGCCTGTCCAAGTCGATTTCCGGCAGCGGGCTGCCGATGGCGCTGACGCTGATTCGACCCGAACTCGACATCTGGGGACCGGGAGAACACAACGGCACCTTCCGCGGAAACAACGCGGCGTTCGTCACCGCCAGCGAGGCGCTCGAATTCTGGCGAGACGACTTGTTGGCGAGCGGAGTCAGGCGCAAGTCCGCGATCGTCCGCGCGGAGCTCGAGTCGATTGCGTCGCAGCATGAAACGATGCGGGGGACAGTGCGCGGCCGCGGATTACTCATCGGTCTGCATACGCCACTCGACGGCCTGGCGTCGGCCGTCGCGCGGGCAGCGTTCGAGCGGGGACTGTTGATCGAGACCTCGGGCGGAGCTGCGTCCGACGTGATCAAGCTGATGCCGCCGCTGATCATCGAGGACGAAGAACTCGAGCGCGGCCTCGCGATCTTGCGCGACAGCGTTGACGCGAGCGCGCCCTGACGGCTACTCAGGCGTGAGCGTCAGGCTGCCTTCGCTGTTGGCCTCAATGTCGTCCCACTCGATGTAAAGCGGGAAGTAATCCATCTCAAGCCACTTGTGGATGTGATCGCTGTAGTGCGGACTGTCCGGTCGGCCGGAGTTACCGGGCGGCAGCACGATTCGCGCGCCGTTGAGATTCGAGAGATCGAAGATCTGGCGATAGCTGACGCCGTGATCGGCAGGCTGATTCACGAGACCGGTCGCGTTGTTCGGCGTGTGGCCGTCGCCGCCCTTGGGAAAGTCGCCGACGTTGAAACGGGCCGCGCGCTCCGGGTCGCGGCCCAGGTTGTGACGCCAGGTCACCGAGTGAGCGTCTCCATATCGCCACGTCGCGCGATCGGCGCCATACCGCTCTGCCAACGCCTCGCCGGCAGCGACCAGCGACTCCGCAATCATCTCGTCCCACGACCGACCGGCAGGCAGCGTCAACGCGCTATCCGCTCGCAGCTGCTCGTGCAGGATGCGCAGCTCGTCGGCGGAGCCTTCCGGCACACGCGCCGGCGCGTTGTAGAACGCTCTCACTGTCCGGCTGACCAATTGCTGGCAGAGCTCCTGGTACAGCAGGCCGGGCGCGGAGTCGATCGCCAGATGGCCGTCCCACCCGGCGAGCATGGCCTGCAGCTCCGCTGCCGCCCCGTTTATGTCGGCCGCAGCGACGCGGCCGGCAACGTAACGCGCGTGAATGCTGGTCTGGTCCGACTGGATCTCCGGCATGTCTTCCGGCGACCAATCGCTGCGGCCTTGCAGCAGTTCCCGCAGCCGATCGGCCCGATACGGCGTCTGACTGAACGTGAGGTAGTAGGGGTAGTCGGGCGTCGTGGTGCGATTGTTGGCCGTGATGATCACGCCTCGGACGGGATTCAGGTCTTGCGGCAGTTCGTCGGCGGGGATGTCGCCGTCCCACTCGTGCTCGCCGTCCCAGCCGTTGACCGGGGTCAGCTTCGCAGCGCGCCTGGGTACCCGACCGGTGTACTGGTATCCGATCTCCCCCTGCTGGTCGGCGAAACAGTAGTTGCCCGAGATCGAGTCGTAGCGCTGGAATCCCGTGCGCGCGTCGTGGATGTTGTCGGAGATGAAGATTGGCAGCATGCCGTCGAAGTCGTGACACGGATCCGAGAGTCCAAAACGTGCTGTCAAGACTTCGTCATCGGTCTCGGGATCTCCCTGCACGACCGGACCGTGCCTGGTCGACCAGACCGTCTGCGTGACCGATTCCTCGCCGCGAATCTCGATCACCTCGTCGCGACGCTGCAACGGTTCTACGCCGTTGAGCCACTTCGCCTCGGGACCCGTGCCGTTGCGCTCGATCCGCTCGCGGTAGACATCCCAGCGGTCGCCCTGGGCGTGGGTCATGGTCCAGGCGACCTGGGTGTTGTGTCCGTAGTAGACCGGACCCGGATAGCCGGGGTTGCAGGGGCCGGCGACGAGGAACTCCGGGCACTGCATGTGCATCAGATACCACTGAGGCGGCACGCTGAAGGCGAGGTGCGGGTCGCCCACGACCAGCGGTTTGCCGCTGGCCGTGTGGTTGCCGTCGATCACCCAGCAGTTGGAACCGTCCAGGCTGCCACGTCTCGTGCCCGGCACTGCGGTGAGGTCGGCCAACGCCTCGGCGAAGGCGTGGCTGCCGTTCGCCCACGACGCCCCGGCCGGGGCGATCAACGCGCCGTCCGCCGGCACGTCGGGGATCAGCGCCTGCAGCGCGTCAAGGCCGAGTCGAGCAGCCACCTCGGCGTTGCCGATCTTGGTCGACCAGTGCAGGTTGGCCGAGACCATCTTGAGGATCGCCAGCGAATCGACCGGCGACCATGGCTGCATCTCATGTTCCAGCAACGCAAACTCGACGGGCGGCGGACCGACCGCGATGGCGGCATTGATGCCGTCGGCGTAGGCCTGCAGGATCATCCGCGCGTCGTCGGACTGATCCTCCCACTCGCGAGCCGCATCGCGGCCGAAGCCGAGTGTGCGGTTCATCCGGTCGATGCGCAGCAGTCCCTTGTTGAGTAGGGCCGCCGCGCGGCCGTGCGCCATGTGTCGGTAGAGTTCAATCTGCCAACCCCGCTCCTGTCCCATGCAGTAGCCCTGTGCAAAGAACGCGTCGCGAGCCGAGGACGTCTGCGCATGAGGCACGCCCCAGCGGTCCCAGACGATCCGAATCGGAGCATCCGGACCTTCCACCTCGAGCGTTCCGTCGGTCTGGTGCAGGCTCACTTGTTCGTTCATGGCGGGGGCTCCTCTTTGACGTCTGGAACGATTCAATGTTGCAACCGAAATGTTAGAGCGCAGGGTCAGAGCGCCCGAACGCCTCAGACTCTCAATGACAAGTCACATCTCTCAGTGACCCATAGCGAGACAGGCGTTATGTTATGTGACGAATGGGCGGATAAGCTGCTCTGCAACGTGAGCAGGAGACGCAGGCGAGAGGACGTCACGTGAATCGAGTTTCCAAATCCCATGTCGTGATCCTGGCCGTCGGCATGCTGCTCGGCGCAATCACGCTCGGCATCGTGCATGCGGCGACCAGCGTCACGAGTGAAGTGCGCATCGGCGCGCGGATCCTGGACGACGGCCGAGTCGAGGTCGGGTTGCAGCAACAACAAGACGGCGAGTGGGTCGGCCTTGAGCCGCCGGCCAGCCGTTTCCTGCCACCGACCGCCGAGCGCGGCGAATGGCATTACAGCAACGAAATCGCGGTCACCGGCGTTGCCGAGGACGAGGCCGCCGTCGTGATCGTGCGTCGACCACCGGTGATGTGCGTGCTCGGACACGCCCACCCCGCCGACGACCGCTTCTGGCAGTGGACGCTGGCCGCTTCGCGGGTCGCCGGGATTCAGTACGGAATCGGCTTGCGCCTCTACGCAGCGAGCGACAGCGAAAACCACGCTGCGGATCTCCGCGACTGCATCGCTTCCGAGCCGATCGCCATTGCCACGTCGTTGCCGTACGCGGAAGAGTTGGCGGAGCCGCTGGCTGAGGCGCGTGAGGCCGGGATTCTCGTCGTCACCTTCAACTCCGGCGCCGACGACGCCGACAGCGTCAACTCCCTGCTGCACATCGGACTGGATGATTACAACGGTGGTGTCCAGGCCGGCGCCGAACTCAACGAAGCCGGAGTGGCCGGCACCGTCCTCTGCGTCATTCACGAGACCGACAACGTCGGACTGCGTCAGCGTTGCGAGGGACTCGAAGCCGGCTATGCGGGCGAGGTCGAGGAGATGTTTGTCGACCTGCTCGGGCCAACCGAGTTGGACGAGGTGCAAGGCCACCTGGCTAACCGGATCGCAGCCGGCGACATCGGCGGAATCGTCACCCTGAATCACGACACAGGCACGGCGGCGTTGGCAGCAGTCGCCGAGGCCGAAGCCGATATCGCACTGGCGAGCTTCGGTTTCAGCGACACCCTGGCCGCCGCGGTGCGAGACGGCGACATGCTCTTCCTGGTCTGGGACCACCCGGTCATCCAGGGCTACCTGGCGGTCTCGGCCATGGCCATGGCCCTCACGCTGGAACTGAGCGATCTCAACTCAGGAGTCTTCCTCAACGGCGCGAAGATCCTGATCGAGCCGACGCTCGCCGACCAGGAGCGCGCCGCCGACCTGCAGTCGATGTTCCGCTTCGCCGACCGCCTGCGGAACCAGAGCGATGAGCCGACCGACGAGGAAGGTTCATCAACGTCGTCCGAAGGCGACGAGGAGAGCCCATAGACAGACAGCACCCACTTACCTGGGTGCAACACACGAGGCGCGGCTGGTCAGCTTGATCAGCCGCGCCTTGCGTCTGAGACTGTGGCCTGTCGTCAGCGACATCTGAGCCTGGGAAGCGTGCCAGCATGCGCTACATCATCTACGGCGCCGGAGGAATCGGCGGCGGTATCGGCGCGCTGCTCACGCGCGCCGGTTGCGATGTCTTGCTGATCGCGCGCGGCGATCATCTCACCGCGATGCGAGAACAGGGTCTGCGCGTCCAACAACCCGGCCGCAGCGAAGCGATCGAGGTACAGACCGCGTCGCATCCCGGTGAAGTTCAGTTTCGCGATGGCGATGTCGTCGTCCTGACCATGAAGGGGCAGGACACCTCCGCCGCCCTTGACGACCTCGAACGAAGCGCCGGGCCTGAGATTCCCGTGGTCTGCGGACAAAACGGCGTCGCCAATGAACGGTCGGTCGCTCGCAGATTCCTCAATGTCTACGGGATGTTGGTCGTGATGCCAGCCACCTTCCTGGTGCCGGGAGAGATCGCGCTGTTCGGCGACCCCAAGCCCGGGCTGCTGGACAGCGGGCGATTCCCGGGCGGCGTCGACGAGACCGTCACCCAGCTCTGCAGCGACCTGGAGTCGGCCGGGTTCAACGCGCGACCGGACCCGCACGTGATGCGGCTCAAGTACGGCAAGCTGCTCGACAACCTGGGCAATGCGGTCGGGGCGCTCTGCGGCGAAGAGGCACTGCGCTCCGGCGGCGACGAAGTGCGCGCCTTCATGCGCAGAATGCGAGACGAAGCGGTCGCCTGCTACGAGGCGGCGGGTATCGACTACGCCTCGCGCCGAGAGATCGGCGAGCGCCGCGCGGCGACATTCACGGCCGGCGAGATTCCGGGGGTGGAACGCGGCGGCAGCTCAACCTGGCAGTCGTTCCGCCGCGGGCGTCCGGGCATCGAGACCGATTGGCTGAATGGCGAAGTCGTCTTGCTCGGCCTGGAACACGCAGTGCCCACGCCGGCCAACCGCGCCCTCCAGCTGATGGCCAAGCGAGCGTTGCGGGCCGGGTTGCGCGACGGCGCCGTACCGCTCGAAGAGATTCTGGCGCTAGAGGCTGAACTGGCAGCGACGTAGCGGACCCGGAGTCAGCCGGCCAGTCCGTCCACGACCCGCGCGTTCGGTAGCCGCGCGAGATCGTCCGCTTTGACGCCGATCTTGAGCGAGCGGCTGCCGCCGCCCAACCACATCAACTCATCCCCGGCGATGCGCGCGTCGATCAGGATGGGAATCTCCGGCGGCAGATCGAACGGCGTTACGCCACCGGAGAGCATGCCTGTTACGGCTTCCGTCTCCTCGAACGAGGCGAACGAGCATTTGCGCACGCCCATCTCCTTGCGCACGGTCCGGTTGACATCCAGCCGATTGTTGGCCAGCACCAGGCAGGCGGCGTACTGCTTCGGCTCCTTCTTCCAGGCGACCAGG
>JAPPBK010000029.1 GCA_026705105.1 Chloroflexota bacterium
TCCCCCCGCTCACGCGGGGGGAGAGGGTATCTGCCGCGTGAGCGGGGGGAGAGGAAGGATTTAGCCGCGCAGGCGGGTCATTTCGTCTCGGAGTTGTTGCAGGCCCATGGGGCCGAGGTCGAGGGCGGCTTTGTGGAAGCCCTTGAGGTAGAAGGCGTCGCCGAGGGCGTCGCGGGCCGCCTCGCGGGCGGCGAGCCACTCGCGCTCGCCGACCTTGTATGAGATGGCCTGACCGGGCCAGCCGAGGTAGCGGTCGACCTCGCTGGCCAGCATCTGCTCGGGGAAGAAGGAGCGCTCGATCAAGAAGGGCAGGGCGAGCTCGGGCGTCCAGGTCTCGCCGCCGTGGTACTCCTCGCGCTCGGGGATTGGCAGTTCGAGGTGCATGCCGATGTCGATCACGACGCGCACGGCGCGCAGCGCCTGGCTGCTGAGCAGTCCCATGTAGTAGGCGGGATCCTCGAGGAAACCCAGATCATCCATCAGCCGCTCGGCGTACAGGGCCCAGCCCTCGACGTAACCGGAGGTGCCGGCCAGCAGGCGCTGATAGCGGGTGAGTTGGTCGCCCAGGTAGCGGGTCGTGCCGATCTGCAGGTGATGTCCCGGCACGCCTTCGTGGTAGCAGACGGAGAGCTCGCGCCAGAGTGGGAATCGGGTCGCGCCGCCGGTCGGATACCAGGTGCGACCGGGCCGAGAGAAGTCCTCCGAGGGTCCCGTGTAGTACATCGCCAGCGCGCCGCCGGGCGGCGCGATCATGGCTTCGATCCGTTGGACCGGCTCGGCGATGTCGAAGTGCGTACCCAACAGCGCCTGCATCGTCTCGTCCTGCGTCTGCTGCATCCACTCACGGAAGGCGTCTTCGCCCTCGATCGCGCGGCCGTCGTCGGACTCGAGGATGGCAATCGCCTCAGCCGTCGAGGCGCCCGGTGAGATCCGGTCGGCGGTCGCGTCCATCTCCGACTGGATGCGCCAGACTTCTTCCCAGCCCCACTGGTAGGTCTCGTCGAGGTCGAGCTCGATGCCGTTGAATCCGCGCGAGGCGGCCTGGTAGCGGTCGCGGCCAACCGGATCGCGGGGATTCGCATTGGGCAGGTATTCGCGCTCCAGCCAATCGCCCATTGCCGCGTAGCCCCGCTCGGCCGCCGTCACATTAGGGCCGCCGTCAATCCCAAGCTCAGCGCACAACTGTCGAAAGAACGATGTCGCCTCTCCTCTCCCCCCGCTCCGCGGGGGGAGATGTCCCGTAGGGACAGAGGGGGGCTTCCCCGACCACACCCGACACTGCTCAATGGCGCCGCGGACCTGCCGCTGGGCGACCACGATCCCCTGCTCCATGCCTGACGCAAGCGATGTCCGATAGCGCTCCAGCGCCTCCGGCACCGCGCCCATCCGCTCGACGATGTTGGCCTGGTCCTCTTCCGTCTCGCGCGGCATCAGGTCGAACACCTGCCGCGTGTTCTGCAGCGGCGAGGCGAGGATGTTGAGCGAGCGCAGATGTTCCTGCTGCGACTCCAGCTCCGTCTCGTACGCGAAGCGTTCCAGCATGACATCGCGGGCGACGCGGTCGCGCTCCGTCTCCACGTTCAGCAGCCGCAGCGCTGCCTCCGCCTGTCGCCGGATCGCCGATCGCTCCTCGTGGCCGCTGGGCGAGTAGTCGGTCAACTCGGTCTCGCCTCCGGGGATGCCCAGCGACGTCGCCATGTTGGGACTCGCTGCCGCGAGCGCATCAACGTACCAGTCGGAGATCGCGGAGACGGAGTCGAGCTCGGTGGCCATGTTGCATCCCCTTTGACGCTCGCATTGGATGAGCGTCGCCGTTGCGAGTGTATGCGCCCCGACGATTTGTCCACAACATCCACCGGACATACACATGGCTCGTGGATTGTCTGGAACGTAGGACGCCTTGCGGACTCCGTTCGGTCATACATTCTGATAATCTCGAACTCACATTCTGATAGATGTAACCGAAAGGAGCCCACAATGGTGACAATGACGGCCGCGAAGGAGACATCCGGTGAGGGGAGCGGGCGCATCGCCGCGCGAACGCTGAGCGAGGCGGACCTGAATCACATCCTGGGTCAGCTCGGCGGCGGGCGGGCGGCGACGCACGGGGCGCTAACCCGCTTCTCCGCGCTGCACGAGCGGATTCGCAACCGCGAAATGCACCTCTACAACTCGCGGCGGGTCGACCCCAGGTTTGCCGCCCCGTATCTGAAAGCGGAACCGTGGCAGACCGATCTCCTGCGCCGCACCTGGTCGCAGTTGCGCCAACGCCTGACCGAGCACCCGCTACGGGTGCACGTGGAGCCGCCCGACGACTCGCCGGCGGCGCGACAGGCGGCGGACAACCTGGAGCATGTGCTGGAGCAGGGCTTGCGGCACGTCGAGGATCGGACGCACCTGTCCCTGCAGGCCGACCTGGGCTACGGACAGGTCTGTCTCTGTTTTGGCGTCCTGCACTGGCAGCAGGCGCAGCAGCGGATGCCGGTCTTTCCCGCACGCGAGCAACGCGGCTCGCGTCCCGACGACGCCGAGGAACGGCGGCGCTTTCGGCGCGCGCGGTCGGAGGACGGACCGTCGCTGCCCTGGATTGAGACGGAGGAGAGCCGCCGCGATCGCGATCGGCGAAGACAGGCTGCGGCTGGCTTCCCCTGGGACATCGAGGTGATTCGGCCGGACCAATTCGCGTTCATCGAAGATCACGGCTCGGGCAACGGCATCGGACTGGCCGTGGTGCTGCGCGAGGTTGGCCTGTTCGAGTACCGCGGCCGGTTGAGAGACCAAGACCGGCTGGACCTGCAGATGAGCGCCGTGTCCGGGGAGGCGCCGCTGCGCATCGCGCGCGCCACCGACGCGCCTTTGCCCGAAGAACCCTCGGGCGCGGGCTGGGGCGAGCGGCTGCGGGTCGCCTCGGTCTGGACCCGCGAGGAGTACTACGAACTGGCCGCGCTGGAACGCCCGGCGTCGTCGCCGTCCGGATCGGATGAGCAGTCGCGCAATGAGTGGGCGTTGATCAAATCGCATCCGCATCCGTACGAGATGCCACCGTTCGCGATCGCGGAGGCGGACACCAACGACCATCCCGACATGGTGCATCGCTGGGAACCGACGATGGAGGGTCTCTACCGGGTCAAGCCGGGCTACGACTTCGAGCGCTCATTGGGCAGGTTCCTCGCCGAGCAGACGGCGTCGCCGCTGTACTGGGTCCAACTGGCGGACGGGTCCTGGCAGACAGATACGGACGGCAGTCGGATTGAACTGACGCCCGAAGGCGCGGCCGCGGTCACGCTGCCGGCGGGGGCGTCGCTGCACCGGGTGGAGGTTCGTGTCGATCCGGCCTTCGTCGAGTTCCTGCGCATGTCGCACGAGGAGTTGCTCAACGCGGCGCCCGACGCGGGGACGGTCGACCGAGGCGAGATCGGACCGAACACACAGCCGCACACGCTGAACCTGCTGCTGGGCTCGCGCAACCTGCAGGTGCAGCAGCTCAAGCGGGCCCAGAGCCGAGCGGTGCGCACGATGCTTCGCAACATGGCGCTGGTCATGTCCAAGCCGCTCTCTGCGGGCGGCTTCGGCGCGCCGGTCTGGGTCTTCGCCAAGGGCAAGAACGGCCGGGTTCAGCGCCGCGAGACGGTCTGCGTCGAGCCGTCGCAGATCCCTTCGCTCGACATCGACGTCTGGATCGACCCGTACTCGGCGGCCCAACGGATCGCCGTGCAGGAACACGGGCGGGCGCGGCTCAACGACCCGCTCGATCCGCTCGATCAGCGGGCGTACCTGGAGGAGTACATCGGCGAGGAGCACGCCGAACAGGTCCTGGCCCGGCATCGCCAGTGGCGCGCAGAGCAGGCTCGCCTGGAACGCGAACTCGCGCTGGCCCGCGGTGTCGATCTGCCGGAGTCGGGGCCTGCGCCTGCTCCGGCCAGTGACGTACCCGCATCGGGCCGTCTGCGGGGCGAACTCACGCCGCTCGGCAGGTTGGTTTCGGTCGACGACGATCGCACGGCCAGCCCATAAACACAATCAAAGAAAGGAGGTGGTCGTGACCTCAGATCACGAAATCCGCTGTACGAATCCCCAGTGTCCGAGTCGAAGACATGCCGAGCGCGGCGCGCTCGCCTGCCGGGTCGAAGAGCACTCGACCTACGTGACAATCGTCTGGAAATGCCGCCGTTGCAAGCAAGATCAGCGCACGCCGCTCCCGAAGCTGTAAGCGCGTCAGTCGAGCGGACGCAACCGTCCGTCGACTATCTGGTAGGAGGCGGCAAGCTCGGATCGGTTGAGGGGCGCTGCGGCGGGATCGGCGCTGGTAAGGATTAGCTGTTCCATCTTCGAGACCGCCGCGGCGGTGCGCTCGCGCCGCTCGGGATCGAGTTCGCTGAAGATGTCGTCGAGCAGCACGACCGGCGGATCGTCACGCTGCGAGCGCAGGTAGTCGGCCTCGGCCAGCCTCAAGCCCAAGGCGACGGCGCGCTGCTGGGCCCGGGAAGCGAAGTTTGCCGCCGGGCGTCCGTCGAGATCGATCAGCAGATCGTCGCGGTGCGGCCCTACGCCGGTCGTGCCGCGCGCAAGGTCGCGGCGACGCGACTCGCGCAGCGTCGGCTGGTCGGCGGGCACGTAGGTGAGCGCGATCGTTTCTGTGGGATCGTCGGGGGCGCGCAACGAGCGGTGCTGTTCCTGGGCATGAGTCGATAGGACCACAGCGGCCGCGGCGCGGGCCTCCCAGATCGGCGCGGCGGCCGCGCTGAGCAGGTCGTCCCACTGGTCCAACTCGGATTCGCGCGCGCGGCCCTCGGCGATTCGCCTGAGCAGCGCATTGCGCTGCGTCAGGGCGCGTTGGTAGCGGCTCAGGCCGGCCGCGTGGGCCGGCGCAAGCTGGCCCACGGCGACGTCGAGAAATCGCCGGCGCAGCCCCGACGAACCCGTGAGCAGTTCGATGTCGAGGCTGGTGAACTGCACGGCGCGGATCGCGCCAAGCGCGTCGGCGGCGCGCCGGGCGACGCCGTTGACGCGGATGCGCTTCGAGGTCAGCGGCGCACCGCTGCGCTGTCGGGCGTGACTCGCCGACCCGCCTTCGCGAGCGGCCAGCGCGATCTCGACCTCGACCGACTCGTCTCCAGCGACGGCGCAGCCGGCGACGCGCGCGACCTGCGGTTCAGGCGCGGACCAGCGGATCAGCTCGCCCTCGGTCTGGGCGCGGGTCGAGCGCAAGGCGGCGAGCATGTAGATCGCCTCGACCAGGTTGGACTTGCCCGCCGCGTTGGCGCCGCTGATCAGCGTGACGCCCGGCGCCAGGTCGAGTGTCAGTTCAGCCCAGGATCGAACGTTGGAGAGTTGAACGCGGGTCAGGTGCACACGTGAGAGTGTAGGTCGGGCTGACGACAGCGCATCAGACTGCACGAACCACCCCGAGCGTGTAGTATGTGCTGAACCCGTATGCGGAACTCCCCGCCAATCTCTGGAGCGTTTTGATGGCCACGATTCAGCACGAAGTCCCGGGAATCAACCTCGACTGGCTCAACGTTGATACCGAACAGGGGCTGGAAGTCGAGACGGGGCGCAAGGGCCTCCGGCTCGAGACGATCAACCAGATGACCTACGGGGTCGACGACCGCGACGAGGCGCGGATGCGGCAGTGGGCGCCGCGCGGCGCGGAAGCCGACCAGCGCTCGCCCTCGAGCAGCGTCCAGTACACGAACAAGGCGGACGTCTGGACCGAGTCGGCGATGTTGCTCTACGAAGAGGCCCTGCAGCGCCAGTGGTCCTCGGCCCGCGACATTCCCTGGGACACGATTGACGATCTGCCTCCCGATCTTGAGCGCGCGATGTGCACGCTCTGCACCTTCCTGACCCAGGTCGAGTTCATCGCCGGCGACGTGCCGGGTCGATTCCTCGAGCAGATTCACCCCGAATTCTTCGAGTCGCAGCTCTTCCTGGGCACGCAGCTCATGGACGAGGCGCGCCACCTGGACGTGTTCCGCAAGCGCACGCTGATCAACGGCGGCGGGATGTCGGGCGCGGGCCTGGGCGCGGTGCAGTTGCTTAGCTCGGACGACTTCACCGAGATGACCGCGCTGCTGCACCTCGTCGGC
This sequence comes from Chloroflexota bacterium, assembly GCA_026705105.1. Taxonomy (GTDB): domain Bacteria; phylum Chloroflexota; class Dehalococcoidia; order Bin125; family Bin125; genus Bin125. The sequence continues at coordinate 6,090 of JAPPBK010000029.1, forward strand.
GAGGGCTTCGTCCAGACGCTGTTCCGCATGGGCGAGCTGATTGCGCAGAACGAGGCAGAGAAGAAGATGTTCCGGCTCTCCGCGCAGGACGAGTCGCGGCACCTCGCCTTCGGCGTCACCCACCTCAAGTACACCGTCGAGACCGAGCCCTGGCGCAAGGAAGAACTGCACCACATCCTGGACATGCAGGAAGCCTTGCTGACGCAGTCGCAGCAGACCTCGCTGACCACCAACCCGCTGACCGGCGAAGCGCTGGCCATCCTCTCCGGCGGCGGCATCGAGCACCTCGACGAGGGCTACAACATGGTCATGCTGATGCGCAAAAAGCAGTTCGTCGAGTACGCCCACCGACTGGACGTGATCGGACTCGACCGCCACGACCGCTTCGCACCGGAGGTGCTGGAGTTGGTCGGAGAGAACAACTAGCGAGGTGTGACGGCGGGCGCCCCCCTCTGTCACTCCGTGACATCTCCCCCCGCAACGCGGGGGGAGAGTTGTTTAGAACGAACACCGGGAGATC
>JAPPBK010000403.1 GCA_026705105.1 Chloroflexota bacterium
GATTGCGGATCGGGATGCACGCTCAGGGCGCCTTCCCAGTCCGAATCGTCGAATGCGTCGGCCACCTGCTGCGGAGACCGGGCGCGCGGATGATCCGACGTAGTCGCATAGACGTGGACGCTGCGCGACTGGATCAGTCGTGCCATGTCGAGCAACGCCTTGTCTCCCAGGACGCCGAAAACCACGTGCAGCTGCCGGTGCGGGAAGTACTCCCGACAGGCGTCCAGCGCACGCTGGATCGATTCCGCGTTGTGCGCCCCGTCAAGCACGATCCTGGGCGGGCCGCCGGGATCGTTCGCGGCGAGCGCCTCAGGCAAGTCGAACGACTCGAGCCGCGCCGGCCAGCGAACGGTCGCCAATCCCTTGTGCAGCGCCTCCGAGGGAACCGCCACGCTGCCCGAGGCGACCAGCGCGTCAATCGTCGCAATCGCGGTCAGCGCGTTGTCGATCTGATGGCGTCCCAGCAGCGGCAAGAGGTGCATGGCCTGGGGTTGCTCGCCCGGTCGCGGTTGCAGACGCCGCAAGCGGAACCACTGGCCCCACGGCTCGACCCCCGCCGGCTCGGACTCGTACATGTCGCCCACGCGGATCAGCGGCACGGGTACGTCGTCGGCCGCGTTGACCACCACGTCGGCCGCCTCGCGGTAGCGCTGCGGCGCCAGGATCACCGAGCGGCAGCCGGCGCTGATGATGCCCGCCTTCTCGGCCGCAATCTGCGTAATCTTGTCGCCCAGGATGTCGGTGTGCTCGTAGGAGAGCGAGGTGATCACCGCCGCATCGGTGCTTGAGAACACGTTCGTGCTGTCCAGCCGCCCGCCGAGCCCCACTTCCACGATCTGGACATCAACGTCGTGGGCGTGAAACGCGTGGAAACTCAGCGCCGTGAGAATCTCGAACGTACTGATGTGACCCGCTTCGTCGGCGAGTTCCGCCTCGATCACGTGGCGCATCTGCTCGCTCAGGCGGGCGAACTCCTGCTCCGAGAGCGGCTCGCCCTGGATGCGGATGCGCTCGGCAAAGTCGTGCAGATGCGGACTCGTGAACAGGCCGGTGCGGAATCCAGCCGCCCGCAGGATCGACTCGAGCATCGCCGCGGTCGAACCCTTGCCCTTGCTGCCCGCCACGTGGATCGTCGTCCGGCCATGTTGCGGATCGCCCAGGCGTCGCACAATCGAGCGTATCCGGTCCAGCGCGAAATCACCTTTCGCGCGCCGCGGACCCGATCCCCGCTCGAAATCCGCAAACGACATTAGCCAGTCAACGGCCTCGCCGTGGCTGCCAATCGGCTCCCCGACCTGCGGACCGGATCCTGTGCTCGACCCCATCTGCCTGTCTCCCGCGCTGCGTCCACTCGGATGCGTTTCGTTGGCTTCATCGTACGCCACTTGATCGGCTCCCACTTGATCAGTCAATGCCATGCTGCGACGATCCGCCACAGAGTCGCGCCGCCGAGACGCGCCCCCGAAACGCGCCTTCGTGCCTATCCTCAAGTTGAGCGCGGAGCCAAACAGCCAATCAGTCAATCAGTCAGTTGGGCGGAATGGTCATGTCGGACCCCGGCAATACACCCAAGACACTGGCCGACGTGGTCCGCGAGACCGCTTCGGCCGAGTTGGTCGCAGACGGGTTACTCACGGTCGTCGGCGCAATCGCCGACGGCGCAACGCGCGTGGACGGGCTCACCCGCCGCGCCGCGCTGGCCGGCGTGCTCGGCGACACCGGCGAGACCAACGTCCAGGGCGAGATCGTGCAGGTCCTCGACGCCGCCGGCACCGACGCCTTTGTCAGTTCGTTGCGCGACTGCGGCGCGGTCGCCGCCCTCGCCTGCGAAGAGCTCGAGGAAGCCGTCTTCGTCTCCGATGCCGCCGATCATCCCTACCTCGTGCTGTTCGACCCCGTCGACGGCTCATCCAACATCGACGTCGCGGTCACGATCGGTTCAATCTTCGCCGTCTACCGCCGCACGGACGATGCGGCAGTGACCGACGCGTCGCTGCTGCGTCCCGGGCGCGAACAGTGCGCGGCGGTGTACGTCGTCTACGGTTCCTCAACCGTGCTCGTTGTCGCGACCGAGGGTCGGGTGGACGGCTTCACACTCGATCCGGCCTCGGGCGAGTTCTTGCACTCGCACGACCGGATCCGAATCCCGGACAAGTGCGCGGCCTACTCGGTCAACGAGGGCAACCAGGGCAACTGGCATCCCGAGATGCAGGCCGCCGTGGCCGAACTGCGTAACGACTACGGCTTGCGTTATGTCGGCTCACTGGTCGCCGACTTCCACCGCGATCTGCTCAAAGGCGGCATCTTCCTGTATCCGGGCGACGTCAAATCACCCGCGGGCAAGCTTCGCCTCGGCTACGAAGCGAATCCCCTTTGTTATGTTGCCGAACAAGCCGGCGGCGCCGGCTCCACCGGCACAGAACGCATCCTCGATGTCCAGCCCGAGATCCTGCACCAACGCACCCCGCTGATCGTCGGTAACGCCGACGTGGTCGAGCGCGTCGTCGCCAGACTCGCCAACTGACTCACCAACACCGCCCACCGATTGTCCGCAGCGCATCATCCGAGAGGCAGTTCCCATGAGCAATCCACTGCACGAGACCGCGCGCGCCCTGGTCGCCCCGGGGCGCGGCATCCTCGCGGCCGACGAGTCGGCGCCGACGATCAAGCGCCGCTTCGACACGATCGGGCTGGAATCGACCGAAACGAATCGACGCGACTGGCGTCAGCTCCTGTTCACCTCGGAAGGCATCGGCGACTGGATCTCCGGCGTGATCCTGTTCGAGGAGACGCTCGCCCAGGACGCTTCCGACGGTCGTTCGCTCGTCGAGGTGCTGACCTCGAACGGCGTGATTCCCGGCGTCAAGGTCGACAAGGGCGCCAAGGACCTGGCCGGATCGCCTGCGGAGAAGGTCACCGAAGGCCTCGATGGATTGCGTGAGCGACTCGAGGTCTACCGCGAACAGGGCGCTCGCTTCACCAAGTGGCGCGCCGTGATCGACATCGCCGCGGACCGCCCCACCGCCTACTGTCTCGACGTCAACGCCCACGCGTTGGCCCGCTACGCCGCGCTCTCGCAGGAGGCCGGTCTGGTCCCGATCGTCGAGCCCGAGGTGCTGATGGACGGCGAACACGACATCGCCGCCTGCGCCTCGGCTACCGAGGCCGCCCTGCGCGCCACCTATGCGGCGCTCGCCGTCCAGAACGTCGACCTCGAAGGCACGCTGCTCAAACCCAACATGGTCCTCTCCGGCAAGAGCGCAGCAGACCGCGCGCCGGCTGAGGTCGTCGCCTCTGAGACGCTGCGCGTCTTCGCCGACACGGTGCCGTCGTCCGTCCCCGGCTGCGTCTTCCTCTCCGGCGGCCAGTCCGATGAAGAGGCAACCGTCAATCTCAACGCGATCAACCAGGCCGCAGCGGGCTCGTCCTCAGCGCCCTGGCAGCTGAGCTTCTCCTACGGCCGCGGACTGCAGGCGACGCCGCTCGCAGTCTGGGGCGGCAAGCCCGCGAACGTCGGCGCCGCGCAGGCCGCGTTCCAGGAGCGCGCCCGGCTCACCTCCGCCGCCCGCAAGGGCGAGTACGTCGGCTAGTGGCGCGCCAACTCCTGATCGCCACCGGCAACCCCGGCAAGCTGCGCGAGTTTCGCGAACTGTTCGACGCGCACGTCGATTCCGAATGGCAACTGATCTCGCCGGCCGAGGTCGGTCTCAAGGACTTCACCGTCGTCGAAGACGGCGAGACCTACGCCGACAACGCAAGCCGCAAGGCCCGCTCCTACTCCAACGCCGCCAGGTTGCCTGCGCTGGCCGACGATTCCGGTCTGGAAGTCGACGCGCTCGACGGCGCGCCCGGTCTGTACAGCGCTCGATATGCTGGGGAGGCAGCGGATGACGCCGCCAATCGCGCCAAGCTCTTAGGGGCATTGGCCAACATCCCAACCGAGCGGCGGGCGGCGCGCTTCCGTTGCCTGATCGCCCTCGCCTTTCCCTACACGACCAACGTGCGGCTCGGCGAGGGCGTGGTGGAAGGATCGATCGCCATGGACGAGCGCGGCGACCTCGGCTTCGGCTACGACCCCGTCTTCGCCCTGCCCGACGGCAGGCGCATGGCCGAGTTGGACCTGGCGGAGAAGAACCGCATTTCGCACCGCGCCCGGGCCCTGGCCAACGCTGCCTGGGCTCTCGACGCCATGGCCCGGACTTTGGACCGCTCGTCGTGACTACGCCCACCGACGCCCCAATCGACCGTCTCGGTCGCCGCTTTGCCGACCTGCGCGTCTCGGTCACCGATCGTTGTAACTTCCGCTGCCCCTACTGCATGCCGAAGGAGATCTTCGGACCGGGCTACGAGTTCCTGCCCCGCTCGGCGATCCTCAGCTTCGAGGAGATCGTCCGCATTGTCACCGTCTTCGGCCGGCTGGGATTGCGCAAGCTGCGCCTGACCGGCGGCGAACCCACGGTCCGGGCCGAGCTGCCGACCCTCGTCTCAATGCTGCGCGAGACGCTGCCCGAAGTCGATATCGCGCTCACCACCAACGGCTCGCGCCTGGCCGCGATGGCCCAGGACCTGCGCGAGGCGGGACTCGACCGCGTGACCGTCAGCCTCGATTCGATTGACCCCGAGATCTGCCGCGAGATGAACGGCGTCGACTTCCCCCACGAGCGAGTGCTCGAGGGCATCGATGCGGCCGCCGAGGCCGGGCTGGGACCGATCAAGATCAACGCGGTGGTCAAGCGCGGTGTCAATGACGAGGGCATCGTCGAGATGGCCCGCCACTTCCGCGGCACGGGCCACATCGTTCGCTTCATCGAGTACATGGACGTCGGCGCGACCAACGGCTGGAAGCTGGACGAAGTCGTGCCGGCTCGAGAGATCATCCAGCGGCTGTCACAGGTAGAGGGGCTGGAACCCGTCCAGGCCGCCTACGCGGGAGAAGTCGCACGGCGCTGGCGCTGGACCGACGGCTCGGGCGAAATCGGCGTGATCACATCGGTCACCGAACCATTCTGCGGCGACTGCACCCGCGCCCGGCTTTCGGCCGAAGGCTCGCTCTACACCTGCCTGTTCGCCTCGGTCGGCCACGATCTGCGCGCGCCGCTTCGCGCCGGAGCCTCCGACGACGAGCTGTACGAGCGGATCGCCGGCATCTGGACCGTCCGCGAGGACCGATACTCCGAGCTGCGCGCGGCGATGACCGACGACCTGCCGCGCCTGGGCCGAGTGGAGATGTCGCACATTGGCGGCTGAACAGTCATCCCATACGCAGCAAGAGCTGACCCACCTTGACGCCGAAGGCCGCGCGCGCATGGTCGACGTCGGCGCCAAGGATGTCACCGAGCGTCGCGCCGTCGCCGAAGGCCGCGTCCTGATGCGGCCCGAGACGCTCGCCCTGATTCGCGACTCGGCCCTCAAGAAGGGCGACGTGCTGACCACCGCCGAGATCGCCGGCGTGATGGCCGCCAAGCGGACCCACGAACTGATCCCGCTCTGTCATCCGCTGATGCTGAGCGCGGTGCGGGTCGAGCTCAGCCTGGTCGACGAACCGCCCGCGATCACAATCCGCGCCGAGGTCCGCTGTGCCGGCAAGACAGGAGTCGAAATGGAAGCGCTGACCGCCGTCTCGGTCGCTGCGCTGACGGTCTACGACATGGCCAAAGCGGTCGATCGCGGCATGCGCATCGACGCGGTCAGGCTGCGCGAAAAAGACGGCGGGCGCTCCGGCTCGGTACGCCTCGACTAGTTCCCCGCGCCGACCAGTGACTCGAATGCCTGGTTGCCGCGCAGGCCGTCGAAGTGATCGTCGGTCCTCGCCGCCTCGGCGTAGCGCGGGTTGAGCTGCGTCGCCTGGCGCAGCGCCGCGACCGCGTTGTCGGCCTGGCCGAGTTTCGCCGCCGCCGAGGCCAGCCCGTAGTGCGCGCCGGGCTGGTCCGGCTCCAGCCGCACCGCCGACTGGAACGAGTCCAGCGCTTCCTGCGCGCGATCCTCGTAGAGCAGCGTCAGGCCCAGGTTGGTGTGCGCCGCCCCGTCGTCGGGCCGCAGCCGCAGTGCGTGACGGAAGTCGCCCTCGGCCGTGTCGAAGTCGCGTCCGAACAGCCGCAACAGCCCGCGATTCACGTAGATGTCCGGATCGTCCGGCGCCAGCTCGATCGCTCGCTCGTAATCGTTCGCGGCTTCCTCGGTCCGGTCGAGCCGGACCAGCGCGTTGGCCCGGTTGTAGTAGGCAGCGGCGGAGTTGGCGTCCAGGTCGATCGCCCGCGCGTACTGGTTGACGGCGGCGTCGTAGTTGCCGGCGCCGAAGTAGGCGTTGCCCTCGTCCAGGTGCGAGGCGGCGCTGCGCTCGGCGGGGATCGTCGGCGCGGCATCCGCGGCCGCAGGCGGTTCGCTCGGCATCGCCGCTGCGGGTGGTGACGCCGGCGCGGCCGGAGCCGGCGGCGGCTCGGGCGCAGCAGCGCGCGGCGCAGGCGGAGGCGCCGCCGCAGGGGCAGGCGCTGGAGCCGCGGCTGGAGTCGGCGCGGGCGCGGCAGGGGCCGCGGCCGCCGGAGGCGCGGG
>JAPPBK010000286.1 GCA_026705105.1 Chloroflexota bacterium
CCCCTCATGCTCATCGGAGAGTCCTAGCTCACGCTCCGAGCAGACCATGCCCATCGAAGTGACGCCGCGGATTTTGCCGCGGCGGAGCTTGCGTAGTTCTCGCGTGTTGGGATCGATCAGTTGCGCGCCAACCTGGGCGAAGGCGATCGTCTGGCCGGCCTCCAGGTTCGGCGCACCGCAGACGACCTGGAGCGGCTCTTCGGCGCCGTACTCAACTGTGGCGAGCCGCAGGCGATCGGCATTCGGATGTGGATCGACGGCAGCGACGCGACCGACGACAACCTGTTGCCAGTCGCCGCCGCTGCGCTTGATTGCTTCTACTTCGGCCCCAGCCATGCTCAGTCGATGCGCCAGCTCCTCGACTGAGAAGTCCCAGTCGACGTAGTTCGCCAGCCACTTGAGCGGGACGTCCATCATCGCCGCCCTTCGAACTGACGCAGGAAGCGCACGTCGTTGCGGTAGAAGTGGCGGATGTCCTGCACCCCGTAACGCAGCATCGCGACCCGTTCGACGCCCATGCCGAAGGCGAATCCGGTGTAACGCTCCGGATCGAGTCCGGCGTCTTCAATGATCTCGGGATGCACCATCCCGCAACCGAGAATCTCGAGCCAATCGCCCTGCCAGCGCACGCCGAGTTCAGCGCCCGGCTCAACGAAGGGGAAGTAGTCGCAGCGGAATCGCGTCTCGATATCCGCGCCGAACACCCGACGAACGAACGCCTCCAGCGTGCCCTTCAGATGCGCAAACGAGAGATTCTCATCAATCACCAGACCCTCGATCTGGGTCAGCATCCACTCGTGCGTGGCATCGGTCGCCTCGTAGCGGTAGCAAGTGCCGGGGACAATCACGCGGATCGGCGGATCGCGCCGCTCGAGGTAGCGAATCTGCATCGGCGAGGTATGCGTGCGCAGCAGTTGGCGCGGTTTGCCTTCGCCACTGTCGCTGTCGTCCGCTACCCAAATCGTGTCCCACATATCGCGGGCCGGATGGCCGGCTGGGATACGTAGACGGTCGAAGTTGTACTCCTCCAGCTCGACATCGGGACCCTCCACGACATCGAAGCCCATGTCACGGAAGGTTCGTTCCAATTGTCGGCGGGTCAAGGTGACCGGGTGCAGCGAGCCGAGCGGAGGTGTCCGCCCGGGCAGGGTCACGTCAATCGACTCGGCATCCGCAGCGGATGCAAGCAGCTGGCCTCGGTGCGCGGACGCGGCCTCCTCCAGCGCGGACTTGAGCCGGTTGGCTCCGGCGCCCACTCGTGGACGCTCCTCCGCCGGGAGGTCGCGAACGCCGCGCAGGACCGCCGTCAGCCGGCCTCGGCGTCCAAGCCAGGCGACGCGCCATTCGTCGAGGGACGCCTCGTCGCCCGCCTTAGCGAGCGACGTTCGCGCTTCTGCTTCCAACGCCTCAAGATCAACCACAACGCAATCCCGTTGCTGACTGCCGGTGCCGCTGGTTCGTATCGTACTTGCCGATCTGCCAGCGCAGAACTCACGCCAGACTCGCGTCGTCCGACCGCCATGCGTCCAGCGGACGGATAGTAGACTTGGCCCGACGGAAAGACCGCGCGGATCGAAACATCCGCCTGCGATCCTGGAGCGTCCGCAATGGCAGTCAAGAGCTACATCCTGATTGAAACCGATGTCGGCACCGCCAAGCAAGTGGCGCTGTCGCTGGGCGAGATCACGCATAGCGAAGGCGAGATCAAGTCCGTCGAACTGGTCACGGGCCCGTTTGATGTGATCTGCCTGGTCGAAGCGGAAAACCTGGAGCGCCTGGGGAGCTGCATCACGGACTCGATCCAGACCGTCGCAGGCGTCAAGCGCACCACGACCTGCCTGACGATCCAGGTCTGAGGTCCAGGTCTGGGTTCAACTGGAAATGGGTACGAAGCGTCAATGACCACCAGCAAGGCGGCTCCCGCCCGATCCACCGAACCCCCGGTTGACATGTTGCCGGTCGAGGATGCGGTCGATCGCATCCTGTCGTTCTGTCAACGCTTGCCAACCGAGATAAAGGCGATCGACGACGCGGTCGGCCAGGTGCTCGCGCGCGACATCACGGCGCCGTTCGACATCCCGCCTCACGACAACACGGCGATGGACGGCTACGCAGTGCAGTCGGCCAGCACGGACGGCGCATCCGAGTCGAGCCCGGTGCGCCTCAAGGTGATCGGTGAGCTGGCCGCGGGTTACCTCTTCAAGGATGCGGTCGGGCCGGGACAAGCGGTGAGGATCATGACCGGCGCGCCAATGCCGGACGGGGCGGACACCATCGTCCCGTTTGAAGAGACGGACGAGATGGGGTTGCGCGCGCCTGGCCAGGAACACGCCGCCATCGAGGACGTGGGCATTCTGAAAGCAGCCGGGCCGGGCAACAACATCCGCCGCCGTGGCGAGGATGTGCGCGCCGGCCAACGGGTGCTCGACGCCGGCACCGTGCTGCGCGGTCCGCAAGTGGCGGTGTTGGCATCGCTGGGTGTTGGCGAGGTGGAAGTGGTTCGCCGCCCGCGCGTTGCCATCCTCTCGACCGGCGACGAACTGCTGACCCCGGGCGATCCGCCCGCGGCGGGAAAGATCTATGACTCCAACTCCTACGGGCTCAGCGCGTTGGTCTCGCAGTACGGCGGCATCCCGCAGCGATTCGGCATTGCGCAGGACACGATTTCGGCCCTGACCGCCAAGATCAATGAAGCGCTGGAGTCCTGCGACCTGGTGATCACCTCGGCCGGCGTGTCGCGGGGCGACTTCGATGTGGTCAAAGAGGTACTCGCGCGAGAGGGCGCGATCGACTTCTGGACGGTCAAGATGAAGCCGGGCAAGCCGCTCGCGTTCGGTGACTTCGCTGCACCGGGCGAACGGCGGGTCCCCCACATCGGCTTGCCGGGCAATCCGGTGTCGTCGTTGCTTGCCTTCGAGTTGTTCGGCCGACTCGCGATCTACCAGATGATGGGCCGCAAACCGCAGCCGCGGCCGATCATTCGCGCCATCGCCGACGAAGACATCGTGAACACCGACTGGCGGCGCGTCTACGCCCGGGCAATCCTTGAGCAAGACTCCGAAGGCCGCTGGCGCGCGCGTCTGACCGGCCCCCAGGGCAGCGGCGTCCTGACCTCGATGGCGCTGGCCAACGGCTACGCGGTCTGTCCCGAGGATCGCGAACGAGTGCGCGCCGGCGAGGAATGCGACGTGATCATGGTCGACTGGGACCACCCGCTCGACTGAACCAACAACGCCATTAGACACGAATCGAGAGCAGCATGTCCCTACGAACCACGATCCGTTCGGCAGTGGCCCCCGTGTACATCAAGGCGCGGCTCATGCAGGAGCGGCTTCAGTCGGGTGTGGTCTGGTATCCGCTGGATCCCAACTTCATTGCCAACCCCTACCCGACCTACAGGGAGTTGCGCGAGCGTGACCCCTATCACCCAAGCCCGCTGACCGGCGCGATGGTGATCTCCAGGTACGACGATGTCGATGCGGTCCTGCGCAACTACAAGGTGTTCTCCAACGAGCGCGGCCCGGTCGGCACACGCAACCGTCGCAGCATCGGCGAGCAGATCGAGAATGAGATTCAACCGTCGATGCTCTCCCTCGATCCGCCTGACCACACTCGGCTTCGGGGCCTGGTCAGCCGCGCGTTCACGCCGCGGCAGATTGCCACGATGGAGGACCACATCCGCGCGACTGCGCACGCGCTGCTCGACGAGGTTGAGGATCAGAACGACTTCGACCTGATGTCCAATCTGGCGGCGCTGCTGCCAACCGTCGTGATCGCGGAGATGATCGGCGTCCCGACGGAAGACCGGCAACAGTTCAAGGACTGGTCGGACAAGTTTGCGAGGGTTCTTGAACCAAACCTGACCGAGGACGAGTTTGGCGTCGTCGCCGACACTGCGCGCCTTTTTGACCAGTACTTCAAGGGCATCGTGGCCGAACACCGAAAGCACCCGCAAGAGGACTTGGTATCTCGCCTGATCGAGGCGGAAGAAGAGGGTGATCGGCTGACAGAAGAGGAGATGATCGTCACCCTGCGGCTTCTGCTCGTCGCCGGCAACGAGACGACGACCAATCTGATCGGCAACGGGCTCAAGTCGCTAATCGAGCATCCGGAGCAACTGGAGCTGCTGCGTCAGCGGCCGGAACTGATCGACAACGCAGTTGAGGAGTTGCTGCGCTATGACTCGCCGGTGCAGCTGGACGGCCGGATGACGCTGGATGAGTTTGAGATCGACCGGCACACGCTCAAGCCAGGCCGTCCCGTGTCGTTGCTGATCGGCGGCGCCAACCGCGATCCGGAGGAGTTCAGCGACCCGGAGACGCTGGACATCACGCGCGAGGACGCCGGGAACATCTCATTCGGTCGTGGTATCCACCACTGCCTGGGTGCGCCGCTGGCCAGACTCGAAGGCAAGATCGCGTTCGAGGCGTTGCTCGAGCGCTTCGACGACATCCAGTTCGGCGCACGGACGCCGGTCTACAAACCGAACATTGTCCTGCGCGGACTGAAGCATCTGGACATTCGGGTCCAGCGATCGAGCGGCCGCAATGTCCGCGCGACCGAGGCGGCGTCCGAACCCGTGGCCGCCGCCGACTGACGAACAGGGGGGCCTTCCGTGACCCAGGCACCGCTGGCGATCGACTTCGCGGATCCCGCGCTGATCGCCAATCCCTATCCCGTCTACAAGATGCTGCGGGAGACCGACCCCTGCATGCTCGTCGGCGACGACGGGCCGTTCGTGCTCACGCGCTATGCGGACGTCGACGAGGTACTGCGCGATTTCGACCGCTTCTCGAACCAGCGAGATCGTGGCCGAGACGAGGATCTCGAAACCGACCAGTCAATGCTCAATCGCGACCCTCCCGACCACACGCGACTGCGCGGCTTGGTCAGCCGCGCCTTCACGCCGCGGCGGATCGCGACGATGGAAGCGCACATCCGCGAAACCGCGCATGAGCTGCTGGACGAAGTCGCCGGCGAGGACGAGTTCGACCTGATGACGAACCTGGCGGCGTTGCTGCCGACGGTCGTGATCGCGGAGATGATCGGGGTGCCGTCGGACGACCGCGAGCAGTTCAAGGCCTGGTCCACCGACATTATTGGTCTCGACAACCCGTCGCCCGAGTTGGCGGCCGCCGGCGAAGCGGCGAGAGATTCGCTCTGGGCGTACTTCGCCGACCAGGTCGAACGCCGTCGCCACGATCCGGCGGAAGACTTGATCACGCGCCTGATCGCCGCCGAGGAGGAGGGCGATCAGTTGTCGACGAACGAGCTCATTGCCACGCTGATTCTGCTCCTGCTCGCCGGCAACGAGACCACCACGAATCTGATCGGCAATGGACTCAAGGCGCTGCTTGAGCATCCAGATCAGCTTGAGCTCCTGCGTGCGCAACCGGAGCTGCTGGACTCAGCAGTCGAGGAACTGCTGCGGTACGACGCGCCTGTGCAGCTCGACCCGCGCGTCGTGCTGCGTGAGATTGAGTACGGCGGCAAGATCATCAGTCCCGACCGCGTCGTCTTCCCGTTCATAGGAGCGGCCAACCGCGACCCCGAAGAGTTCTCGGAGCCTGACGCGCTCGACATCAGACGCGAGGATGCCGGCAACATCTCGTTCGGCCGCGGGATCCACTTCTGTCTCGGTGCGCCGCTCGCCAGACTCGAAGGCAAGATTGCGTTTGAAGCGCTGATTGACCGCTTCAGCGCAATCGACTTCGGCAGCCGGATGCCGGTCTACAAGCGCAACCTGATCTTCCGCGGGTTCGAATCGTTCCCCATCGTCGTGCAACGCTCCTAGGAGCTAGTAGATCGTCGCGAAGCCGTCGAAGCCACCCTCGGCGACCCCCCACTCGACATCGACGCCCCGAACCAGCGCGTGGGCGGGACCGACGCGAAGCTCATCCAGGAAGTCTTCCAGCTCGCGCCGCCTGCCTTCGGCGACGACCTCCACAGTTGAGCCGTCGGGCAGGTTCCGCACCACTCCGACGATACCGCCGATGCGGTCGGCAGCCATCTCCGCAAACATTCGATAGCCCACCATCTGCACGCGGCCGCGCACCCGCACCGTCATCCGCACCATCAGACACGCTCAGTCGCTATTGGGAGAGGCCGACGACCGCGTCAATGGCGTCGGACACTACCTCTGCGGGCACATCGTCGCGGATGATGGGGTTGCCGATGCTTTCAAGCAGTACCCATCGCTGCTTGCCCCCGACGACCTTCTTGTCGCGGGACATTGCCTCGACAATCTCCGCCCGTCCAATGCCTGATGGACTAGTGGTGGGCAGACCGAAGCGATCAATCAGGCGGCGATGTCTGGCGACCAGAGACTCATCGATCAGCCCCAGTGCGCAACCCATCTCGGCCACGGCGACCATTCCCATCGCCACGGCCTCGCCGTGCAGCACGGCGGTGTATCCGGTTACCGCCTCGATGGCATGTCCCAGGGTGTGGCCGTAGTTGAGAATCGCGCGGATGTCGGACTCGCGTTCATCCGCTGAGACCACCGCCGCCTTGATCGCCTGATTTCTCGTAATCACATCAACGAG
>JAPPBK010000144.1 GCA_026705105.1 Chloroflexota bacterium
AGAATGGACGGTGAGCAATGGATTTCGAGCAGTATCTGAGCCCCCCGCGCGTGGCGGTGATCGAAGTTGCGGGACAGATTGGGGCGCGGCTCAATCCGCGCGAACTGAGCCGCACCCTGAACAGCGTCCGCACTAATCCGCGCTACCCGGCGGTCGTGCTCGACATCGACTCGCCCGGCGGCGGCGCGGCTGCGTCGGAGGCGCTCTACTTGGCGACCAAGCGGCTGTCGGACAAGAAGCCGGTCGCCGCCGCGATCCGCGGCGTCGGCGCATCGGGCGGCTACATGATCGCCTGCGCCGCCAACCCGATCTTCGCGCTGCCCACATCGGTGGTCGGCTCGATCGGCGTGATCTGGACCGCGCCGATGATCTCCGAGGCGCTCGAACGGGTCGGCGTCAAGATGCGCACCCGCGCCGCCGGCGAGTACAAGGACATGGGCTCGCTCTTCCGCGACTCGACTCCGGAGGAAGAGGCCAAGCTCGACGCGCTGATCCAGTCGGTCTACGAGCGCTTCGTCGACATCGTCGCGGAGGGCCGTCCAGAGTTGACCCGCGAGCAGGTCGCGGCACTGGCCTCGGGCGAGATTCACACCGGGGCCGAGGCGCACGAGATTGGACTGGTCGACCGACTTGGCGACCTCAACGATGCGGTCGAATGGGCCGCCGACGCCGCAGGCATCGAGAAGCGCACCACCCTGGTCCGTCCCAAGCGAGGCCTGTTGCAGATGCTGATGACCCAGGGCGCCGATTCGGTCGCGAACGCTCTTGTCGACGCCTTCATCGATCGGCTCGACGCCGCCAGGTCGGAGCGCTTGCTTGAAGCGCGCTGGCGGATGGGTCGATAGAGGCACATGCCCAGTTCCTGCTTCACGCAGGAACCTGCTCGGCACGGCGCCTACTTCCAATGGCCAGACGGGGAACGGGTCCCTGCGTGAAGCAGGGACTGGAGCCTCCCCGAAGCTTGGGTCAGTCGAACGCGCCCGAGACCAGGTGCTCGACGTACTCCTCGTCCGACATCCCGACGATGTCCTTGTAGACGTACTCGTTGTCCTCGCCCAGTAGCGGTGCGGCCTTGGTCAGTTCGGCCGGCGTCTCGGAGAGGCGGAATGAGGGGCCGTCGTAGGCCCGATGGCCCATCGTCGGATGGTCGAGCATCCAGAAGTGCCCGCGATGCGCGAGCTGCGGGTCGTTGCGCAGGTCTTCCGGCGTCTGCACGACTCCAGCGGGCACGCCCGCGTTCTGCAGGCGCTCCATCAGCTCCTCAGACTGCCGGGTTCGGGTCCACGCGCCGATTGCAGCGTCAAGCGCGTCGGCGTCCAGCGAGGTCCACGAGGATTGACCGGCAACGTCGGCCAGCGCCGTCAGCTCGGCATCATCGGTCACGGTGATCGCGATCCAGCGGTCGTCGTCGTCACCGCGAGCTGCGCACCGGTACGTGCCGTACGGTCGGTGATCGGGATGCCCCGCGCCGAGCGCCTGCTGCTCGCGGCCGTTGACGGTGTAGTCGAGCACCATCGTCTCGGTCGCGTGGATCGCGGCCTCCATCTGGCCGAAGTCGATGTTCTGGCCCTCGCCGGTGCGCTGACGATGATCCAGCGCGGCGAGCAGCGCCGAGGCGGCGAAGTGCGGTACGAGGAAGTCGGTGTAGGCGACGCCGGTACCAATCGGCTCCTCGCCGGGATAGGCGGTCAGGTGCGAGATGCCCGCCGCCGCCTGCAAGACGTGCCCGTAGCCCTGCCACATCGCCCAGGGACCGGTCAGGCCATACATGGGCATCGAGATCATAATCAGGTCGGGCCGAACCTCGCAGAGGTCGTCGTAGGTCATGCCCCAGGCCCGCATCGCTTTGGGCGTGAACGACTCGGTCACGATGTCGCACTCGGCGATTATGCGTTTGGCAATCGCCACGCCATCGGGATGCTGCAGATTCAGCGAGACGCACTTCTTCGACGAGTTGAAGTCGGCGTAGTAACCGCTGTTGTCGAGTCCGGGCTCGTCGTTGACGAACGGCGGCGCGCGCCGCAGCGGCTCGGGCCGAACCGACGATTCGATCCGGATCACTTCCGCGCCGTGATCGGCCAGGTACTTGGAGACCAGCGGTCCAACCCCGACCCAGGCAAAGTCGGCGACGCGGATGCCTGCAAAGACCTTGTCGGTTTGGGCCGAATCGGTCATCACTTCCCTTGTCTCCTGTGGCAGGTCTACCGGCCGTCCAGATACTCAGAGTTGCACCGCAGGCAACCGCCTCAGCGTCTCGTCCCGCATGTCGATCTCGATGCCAAGCGACTCCATCGCAGTCGCGCCGAGCAAGGGTCGTACATCGTCATCCGCGAAGACGACGGCCACTCCAGTAACCCCACCCATGAATTCAATGCGCGCCAACCCGACTTCGAGTTCCCTCACGCTGCCATCGGCCAAGACGTAGCGTCGCGTCTCCTCAGGCTGAATGCCAATCTCCCGTAGCCGCTTGGCAGGCGCAACAGTGTCGATAGCGCCCGTGTCAATCAAGAACTCCCCCTGCCAGCGTTTAGTCCGATCCGCCGGGTTGCTGATCGTGACTTCCGCGAGTATGGCTCCCATTGGCATTCCGTTCGGTTGTGTTGCCGTTGCCATAGCTTGCACTCACTTCCTGCGCCTCAGCGTGCAGCGTGATCCTTCCCAAGTCATATCACGTTCGCCGACGCGAGGCTTCTTATCTCGTCTTCGGAGATTCCGAGCAGATCCCCATAGACGTAGCCGTTGTGTTCGCCGATGTGGGGGGCGCGGTGGCGGACCGTGAGCGGCGTCTTGCTCAGCTTCGCCCAGGGTCCGGGATAGGTGACGTGCGCCTCCTCGTGCTCGATCTCGACCCAGTAGCCGCGGTCGCTGAGGTGTTCGTTGTCGAGCAGGTCCTTCGGTGTGTGGACGATGCCCCAACCGTTGCGGATCTGCTGCGCCTCCGAGACGAGCTGGGCGCGCGTGAACCGCTTGCAGAAGGCGACGAGGGTCTCGTTAAGGTAATCGGCGTCGTCGCCGGCCGGTGGGATTAACAGACCGGTGGTGGCGTCAAGCTTGGCAAGCCAGTCCTCGGAGGTGAGGTCGCGGGCCATGCCGTGGTGGTCGAGCCACTCGATGGTCTGGCGCGCGGTCAGACCGAAGAGTCCGCCGTAGGACAAGGCGGCCACGTAGCCGTCGGCCGCCTCGTAGACGTACTGTCCCGACTTGTAGCCGCCGATCTCGCGTCCGTTGCCGGGCCGGCCATTGTTGATCCTGCGGATGTCCCAGGTCGGCGAGGCGTTGTCATGGGTGAAGGTGACCGCCTCTTGCATCGACTGGTCGACGTGCTGGCCCTGTCCGGTCTTGGTCCGCTGGTAGTGCGCGATCAGCGTGCCCACCACCGCCTGCGCCGACGCCTGCGTGTAGCCCTGCGACGCGGTCGGACGAATCGGCGGACGCCCCGGTGCGCCGCACAACGAGGACAGCCCGCCCATCGCCGTGCCGACCAGGTCGGTGGCCTTCCAGTTGGCGTAGGGACCTTCGCGGCCAAAGGGCGTGATTGACGTGTGCACCAGGCTCGGATGCGACGACCGGAGCGTTTCGACGCCGAGCCCGAGCGCCGCAGCGGCATCGGGCGGGCAGGTCTCGACCAGGAAGTCGGCCCTCTCGAGCAGCAGGTCGAACAGTTCCTGACCGCGCTGGTTTGTGAGATCGAGGGTGGCGCTGAGCTTGTTGTTGTTGAACGTCCACCAGTGCAGCGACTGCTCCGGGTCAACCACGTCGCCCCGGAACGGCCCGATGAAGCGCGACTCATCGCCGCCCGGCGGCTCGACCTTGATCACCTCCGCGCCCAGGTCACCCAGCATCCGACCGGCAAGCTGCCCGAGCTCGTTTGTCAGGTCGATGACGCGAAACGGCGCAAGCGGTCCGGCTGCGGACGGTGTAGTCATGGGCAGATGATAGACGGCCCCTGTCAACGCGAAGGGCTTCGTAGGGGGAGGCCTTGTGCCTGCCTGTCCTTGCTGGTCTAGCTCGCCGCCGCCGCGTGATCCGTGCGGCGATGAATGATGTGTACGCCTTCGAGCGAGGGAAGCAGCCGCTCGATTGCGGCGCGCAGATCGTCCAGGTTCCGTTTCTCCTGCGCCGACACGGCGATTGGGCGGACTTCCAACTCGGCGGTGAGTTCTTCCACGACCTCGTCGAGCGGGTCTTCGAGCGCGTCGATCTTGTTCATCACCGTCAGCGTCGGGCGTTGATCGACGCCCAGATCGCGCAGCGTCCCTTCGACGCTCTCGATCTGCTCCAGGACATCGGGCGACGTGCCGTCGACCACGTGGAGCAGCAGGTCCGCCTCCTCCAATTCCTCCAGCGTGGCGCGGAAGGCGGCCACGAGCTGGGTTGGCAGCTTCTGGATGAAGCCGACCGTGTCGGAAAGCAGGACCGTGTGCTGCTCGGAGAGTCGGCAGCGCCGTGTGGTCGGATCGAGCGTTTCGAAGAGCCGGTCGCGGGCGCGGACATTGGCGTCGGTCAGTGCGTTCATCAGCGTCGACTTGCCGGCGTTGGTGTAGCCGACCAGCGCCACCAGCGGAATTCCGGCGCGATCACGCTTGTTGCGGTGTTGTTGACGATGCGTGCGGACGCGTTCGAGGTCTTTCTTCAGCCGCTTGATCTGATTGCGGATCAGCCGACGGTCGGTCTCGAGCTGCGTCTCGCCGGGACCGCGCGAGCCAATCGCGCCCTCCATCCGCTCCAAATGCTCCCATTGACCGGTCAGGCGCGGCAGCAGGTACTCGTGCTGGGCCAGCGCGACCTGAACCACGCCCTCGCGAGTACGGGCGCGCTGGGCAAAGATGTCGAGGATCAGCGCGGTGCGGTCGATCACCTTGATCCCCAACCGCTGTTCCAACGTGCGCTGTTGAGCCGGGGTGAGTTCGTCGTCGAAGATCGCCACCGTCGCGCGCAGCTCGTCGCGCATCTCGACGATCTGCTCCAGCTTGCCTTTACCTACGTAAGAGTTGGGATCCGGGTGCCGAAGACGCTGCTTGACCCGCGCCAGCGGCATGGCGCCGGCGGTCACCGCAAGCTGCGACAGCTCCTCGAGCGACGCGTCGATGCTCCAGTGCGCGGCGCGACGGAAGTCGACGCCAATCAGGATGGCGCGTTCGCGGGGAGGATGAGTGGGATGTCGCCGGCGGCGTCCGCTCTTCGGTCTTCGGTTTCGTATGCGTGATATAGGAGTCTCCGTCGCTACGCCCCTGCGGCAATCGCCGCCGGGCGCGGTTCAGTCTAGTCAGGCAGAAAGACGGAGCCTAGATGCGCATGTCGGAGCGGACCTCCTGTGTATCGATTGAATCCAGCTTAGCCGGATGTAAATGCGGCGATCCGCTCGACGCCTTCGTCGACCTCGTCGTCTGGCAAGGTCAGGGAAAGGCGAATGTAACCCTCTCCGGCGGGACCGTAGCCGTTGCCGGGGGTGACGACGACGCCCTGCTCCTCGATCAGGCGCGCGGCGAAGTCGGCGGAGGTGTCGCCCTCGGGGATTCGAGCCCAGATATAGAGGCTGGCCTTCGGGTTCGTCACCTCGAGGCCAATGGAGCGCAGCGCGGCGACGACCTTGTCGCGTCGCTTCTGGATGATCGCGTTGTTCGCTTCGATCACCGACTGGTCGCCGTCCAGAGCGGCGATCGCCATCTGCTGGATCGCCTGGGGAATGCCGGAGTCGATGTTCGACTTGACGCGCAACAGCGGATCGACCAGCTCGGCGTTGCCGCAGGCCCAACCGAGCCGCCAGCCGGTCATGTTGAACGTCTTGGAGAGCGAGAAGTACTCCATTCCGGCAGCCTTGCCAGAGGGCGCCTGGAGATAGGCGGGCGCCTCGTAGCCGTCGAAGGTGACGTCGCAGTAGGCGTTGTCGTGCAGCACGGCGATCTCGTTGTCGAGACCGAACCGCGCGGCGCGTTCGAAGAAGTCGATGTCGGCCAGCGCCCCGGTCGGGTTGTTGGGATAGTTGATCCAGAGCACCCGCGCCCGCTCGCGCACGTCGGCGGGAATCGCATCGAGGTCAGGCAGGAAGCCGTTCTCCTCAGTGAGCGGCAGGTGATACGATGTGCCGCCCGCGAACATCGTGCCGATTGCGTAGACCGGATAGGCCGGATCGGGGACCAGCGCCACGTCGCCGGGATCGATGAAGCAGAACGCCGAGTTGGCGATCCCCTCTTTCGCCCCGATCAGCGGGACGATCTCGGTCGCCGGGTCGAGCGCCACCTCGAACCGCTGCGCCATCCAGCGCGCGATGCACTCGCGCAGCTCGGGCAAGCCCTCGGTTTCGGGATAGCGGTGATTGGCGGGCACGTCCGCATGCTCGTGCAGCGCTTCGAGGATGTGCGGATGCGTCGGCAGGTCGGGATCGCCGATGCCGAACGAGATCACCCGCACGCCCTTCTCGCGTTGCTCGGCGATCTTGCGGGAGATCTCGACAAAGAGATAGGGCGGCAGATTCCGGACACGTTCGGCGGTTCGCATGAACACTCTCTCAGCTAGGGACGGGACCCCCCCTGCCTGCCGCCTCT
>JAPPBK010000407.1 GCA_026705105.1 Chloroflexota bacterium
TTTGCTTGGGCGGTAGAGTGACCCAATGACCCACACCAACCAGCTCTACTTCGGCGACAACCTCAGAGTCCTCCGCGACCACATCGTCGACGCGTCCGTCGACCTCATCTACCTCGACCCTCCCTTCAACTCCAACGCCACCTACAACGTGCTGTTCAAGGAGCGCTCCGGCGAGGACTCCGCCGCCCAGATCACCGCCTTCGACGACACCTGGCACTGGACCATGGACTCCGAGCGGGCGTACGCGGAGGTGGTGACCGAGGGGCCGGACAAGCTGGGCAAGCTGCTCCAGGCGATGCGCGAGTTCCTCGGCCAGAACGACATGATGGCCTACCTGACGATGATGGCCCAGCGCCTCGCCGAACTCCACCGCGTGCTCAAGCCAACCGGAAGCATCTACCTCCACTGCGACCCGACGGCAAGTCACTACTTGAAGCTACTACTTGATGCCGTATTCGGGCCGAGTGGCTTCCAGAACGAAGTTACGTGGAAAAGAACCACCGCGCACAACGATCCGCAGCGCTACGGAAGAATCAGCGACTGCTTGTTGTACTACGCAAAGTCATCGGAGAAAACGTTCAACCGTGAGGGCGGCACGTATTCGGACGCCCAGCTCAAGAGGTACAAGTACAGCGACGAGAATGGACCCTACAGAGCAGAAAATCTCACCGCTCCGCACTTCTCGCCAACTCGAACAGTGGAGTGGCGTGGAGTACACCCTGGAGCGAATAGGCAGTGGCGGTTCTCTTTGAGCGAACTGGAGCGCTTGTACTCGGAGGGCCGAATTCTGCTAAGGCGCGACGGGTTACCTAGGAAAGACGGTTACAAGTCCTATCTCAGTGAGGCACCAGGAGCAGTGCTGCAAGATGTGTGGACCGATATTGGGCTTGCTCCTACTTCCAATGAGCGACTCGGCTATCCGACCCAGAAGCCTGAAGCCCTTCTGGAACGGATCATCAATGCCAGCAGCAACGAGGGCGACGTCGTCCTCGATCCGTTCTGCGGTTGCGGCACGGCCGTCGCCGTGGCCGAGCGGCTCAAGCGACGCTGGATCGGGATTGACGTCACCCACGTCTCGATCTCGTTGATGAAGCACCGACTGCACGACACGTTCGGCTCCGAGCTCTCCGACTACACCGTGATTGGCCTGCCCCAGGACGTCGCCAGCGCGCGGGCGCTCGCTACCGAGTCGGAGCACGACGGCCGCTACCAGTTCGAGTACTGGGCGCTCGGCCTCGTCGATGCCCGGCCCGCCACCGGCAAGAAGGGCGCCGACTCCGGCATCGACGGCTACATCAACTTCTTCGACGACAACTCGGGCAAGGCCAAGCGGATCATCGTCCAGGTCAAGAGCGGGCACGTCAACCGCAGCATGATCGCCACGCTCAAGGGCGACATGGAGCGCGAGGACGCGGCGATCGGCATCTTCATCACGCTTGAGGAGCCGACCGAGCCGATGCAGCAGGAAGCGATCGCCGCCGGCTTCTACGAGCCCGACGCGTTGCCCGGCAACCAGTTTCCCAAGGTCCAGATCCTGACCATCGAGCAGCTGCTCGGCGGCGACCAGCCCGACTATCCACGCTTCGCCGCTCCGCAGACGTTCCGCAAGGCCCCTCGCCGTCGGCGTCAGCAGGGCGTGCAGCAGGCGCTTGATACGTAGCCACGCGGGCGTGCCCCCCTCTGTCACTACGTGACATCTCCCCCCGCCTGACGGCGGGGGGAGAGGGGAAAGGGGAGCCCGGAGCTATTGCGGTGCGACCGGGAGCCAGCGGTTGTCCCACTCGGGGGCGAAGCTGAGGGCTCCCAGGTCGGTGTAGTCGGCGAGGTTGTAGGTGCGGATCTCCTCGTTGCTGAGCAGGTGAATGCGGCCGCCGATGGGGATGGCGCGGCGGGCTTCTCCGTGGACTCTCAACGTCGATTCGTGGGACAGGCCCTCGGCGGTCACGCGGACTCCGAAGAACGCGCCGTCGTGGTTCTCCCGCAGCCGCCAGTCGTTGGGGCCGACCGGAATCCAGGCGACGCCGTCCTGGTAGCGGAAGGCGCGGTGATCCGACTCGACCGGGCTGAAGGCGTCGTCGCCCAGCGGCAACACCGAGAGCTGGGTCGGGTTGGCGGGATCGGAGACGTCGAACAGCGTCGCCTGCAGGCCGCGCTCCCAGCCGGTCTCGGGATCGGCGTCGCGGCCGACTCCGAGCAGCAGTCCGCCGCTGAGCGGATGCAGGTAGCGCGAGAAGCCGGGGATCTTCAGCTCGCCGACCGATTTCGGGTCGGTCGGGTCGGAGAGGTCGAGCACGTAGAGCGGGTCGACCTGGCGGAAGGTGACGACGTAGCCGACATCGCCGGCGAAGCGGACCGCGAAAATGCTCTCGGTCACGCCGAGGCCGGACTCGAGGCCGACCTGTTCGAGCCGGCCCTCGCCGCCCTCGCTGACCGGTTCGAGCACGAAGACGTTGCTGACCGTAGGCCAGCGGTCCTGGATCGTAGTGGCGACGCGCAGGTAACCCTCGTGTTCGGACATCGCCCACTGCGAGAGCAGTTGGCCGCGCACCGAGCCGCTGCCGAAGTAGCTCGGTTCCAGCGGGTCGGCGATGTCGAAGCGGTGGATGTTCGTGTTCCACCACTGGCGGTCGGGCGTGGCCAGGTAGAGCGAGCCGATTGAGGCGTAGACCATGGGCTGGTCGCTCATCACGCCGACGCTGCCGCGCTCGGCGAGGCCCTCGGCCAGGTCGAAGGAGAGCATGTAGTTGACGCCCTGCCGCCACGACGGAGCGTCGGCGCCGTCGGGCGCGAAGGTCTGATCGCAGTCCAGGGCGTAGCCGCTCTCGAACTCGTTGTTGGCGTGGTCGCGGTGACTGAACAGTGGATGCCAGAAGCCAAGCTGGCTGTTCTCGATCACCGCCTCGTTGTACGCCGCGGCGTCGCGCTCGGCGTTGCGCTGCCAGGCGAAGTCCCAGGGTCCGACCCAGTAGTGGTACGCCTGGTGGCGGAACACGACCCGCGCGGCGCCGTCGACCAGGCGCGCGGAGACGAACCGTCCGTCGAGGACCAGCTCGCGCAGCAGCCGCGGCGAGGCGGCGTCCTCGATATCGATCTCGAGGATCTCCGACTGGGGCCGCACCCGCTCCGGCCGCCAGGTCGGCTGGGCGATGTCGCCGACTTCCGGCGCGATCCGTGAGACGGCGTCCTCGAGTTGGCGCACGACGATCGCCTTGCCGACGCCGATCAACAGCTCCTGGCGGTGAGCCCAGTCCTGGAACTCGATACGGCCGACCTCGACCGGCGGTCCGTCGTCGCCAAGCTCGGCGATCAGCAGCGACTGCGGGCGCAGGACGTAGAGATGCTCGCCATCGGTCTTGACGATGTCCGATTCGTCGACGCCGCGCTCCTGGACGTTGGTGCCGGTCTCCGAGACTTCGCCCCCGTCGCTCGGCGCGGACTCCGCCGCGCTGCCGGAGTCTGCCGCGGCCGACTCCTGGGCCGCCTCTTGCTGGTCTTCCGCTTCTACCTCGACATCGTCGTAGTAGCGCTCCGGTGACTGCGAACGCCGAGCCTCGTCCTGGTAGTGGGCCAGCAGTTCGCCGCAGGAGGCGAAGCCGCGCAGCGGCCGCGCCTCGGCGGAGCCGGTGAAGACGATCAGGTTCGCCGCAATCAGCGCGACGGCCAGGATCGGCGTCGTCAGCAGCAGCCAACGTCGGGATCGGGTCATGGGGACTCCCATCGATTGGCGGGGCTGGCCCGCCCTCCTGATTATGAGACGTCGGTGAGACCAGCGAGGTTCCCAGACTCAGTGGTCGCAGGCGTTGAGATTGATTGCTGCTGGTGTATCCCAGACGCCAGGTTGCGCAAAGTCGAATGACAGCGTGACGGGATAGGGTTCGGTCTGGACCCAGACTGTCAATGTCTCGGCGCCCTGAACTCTCTGGAAGAATGCATGATCATCTGCGGGGGAAACAGTGAAGCCGTGGTTGTAGAACTCGAGGTTCCAGACATCCCAGGATCCCGTGCCTGAGTCGGCGTCCGTGTCCCAGGCCACCTCTATCGTCGCAGGCCAGCCGCGAAGGAACACTGGCTGGCCCGCGCCGACGTTTGTCAGCTTCACGCCAACTCCGTCAAGCCCGCAAGTCATGTGCAGTTGCTGAAACGCCAACGGTTCATCGATCCTTAAGCTTTGCTCATCAAGGACCACTTCAGTCCACCAGTCCAGACCTCCAACACGATCCGACCCCACGCGATAGCTCACGCCCGGCACCTTGGTTCCCCTCCAGCCGTCGAACTCCGTGTACGGTAGTGGATCTGCGAGCATAGGGGACTGCACGCACTCCTCAAAGGCAACCTGAGCAGGCGATCCGAGTATCGTCGGCAGATCGAACGCAAACGTATCTCTTTCTTCATTGTTCAGACTCACTTCGAGACGACTTCCCGGTCGCACAGTTTCGAGAAAGGCTCCGGCATCTCTCAGATGCAATGCACCACGTACTTGTTGCCATGGGAAGTTGACCAACGGTTCGCCGTCCAATGACCAGCGGAGCCTCAGGCTGTCGCCGTTGTCGCGATCGAATGCTGAGTCGACCAGGGAGCCATCGAGCGCGATCGTCAGTCCCTGCCGGTCGCACAGGAGATGGAGCACCAAGCTGAAGGGATAGTTGACCGGCGCGTGATCACCGGGACGCAGCAAGTGTCGCTCCTCGAGCACGACGCGCGAGAGTGTTCCGGCCTGCCGCTCCTGACTCCACCGGACCTCGCTACTGGCACCGTTGAAAGATGTCGTTTGGCCCCACATATATCTGCGAACGGGAGGTGGTAGCTCGCGAATCGCGCCTGGGGCATAGTTGCCGCAGTGTTCCAGGTTCCCCTGAATCGGGGTCGTGAACATATCAGTAAGATCAAACTGTTGCGGAACAGACAGCAAGTCGGGAATGTGCACGCTCAGGGACTTGGCCTGCTGCAATCGGTTGAAATCGGCCCAGGTATCCGGTGATTGGAGAATCGTTTTCTGGTACACGCGCCAGGATGACGTAGCTGTCATGCCGTTCGAGAGAGCCAGAGTCACATCCACAGATTCGGCTTCGATCTCCGGCAGGCTAGTAAGCGATAGGCCTAGACCATACTGGCACAACAAGCTCAGCTGTACATCACCTGTTTGGCTAGCGTTTCTTAGGCTGCTGCCGACGACATCTCTGAACAGAGCGCTTTCGTAGCGTCCCGTGTATGAGAATCTGCCTCGCGCATTGGCAATCGGGACGTGGGTGGGCTGCGGGAACGCGACATCGCTGCCGACGAGCCATGTACGAACCACAGGATAGGCGGGCAACAGACGTTGATGGGGCAGGATGCGGTCGGACCATTGATTGTCCGACAAACGCTGTTGCATGCCGAACTCAATGCGCCCATCCGTCAGGATCCTTGCAGATATGCGCAAGGTGACGCCGTCCGACAGTTCAAGCGGACCGGAGTTGCGCCAACTTCCCGGTATCGTCGTGCGCGACAAGAAGCGCGGACTGGGCAGCAGGCGCGGTCCTGCCTGGCCCGTCGCCCGATCGATGACTTGCAGTGCGAACTCGGTATTGCCGTTCTCGAGTCTCTGCGCCGCGATGCGCACTTCAAGCGGAGGCGCTGCTTGTGCGTGAGCGCTATCGATCATCCAGCGTCCGGATTGCGGTAGCGGAACCGCGGCGACCACGCCGACAGCCAACAACGCCAGCAAGGCGAGCAGCGCGCCCTGGCGGGACATTGCAGACCGTGTCGGTTCGGCCTCGTCGGCTTAGCCGCGGGGTAGGCCGAGGCCGCGGGTGGCGATGATGTTGCGCTGGATCTCGCTGGTCCCGGCGGCGATGGTGCCGCTGACGCTGCTCACGTAGCTGCGGCTGAGGCGGCCCTGGAGCGCGGCGTAGGGGCCGTCGGACCAGATGTTGCCGCGCAGGCCCAGCAGGTCCATGCCGGTGCGCGAAATGCGCTGGCCCAGCTCGGAGCCGAACAGCTTCGACATCGAGGCCTCGTGGTTGGCGACCACGCCGTGCTCCTGCATGTAGGCGATGCGGTAGGCCATGTAGGTGCCGACCTCGACCTCGATGTGGCGCTCGGCCAGCTCATAACGGGCATTGGGGCGCTCGTCGAGCAGGTGGCTGTTGTCGCGTGCGAACTGGGTGATCTCCTCGGTCGTGCGGCGGCCGCCGGCGAAGGCGCCGATGCCGCTGCGTTCGAAGTCGAGCGCGACGGCGAGGTGGTACCAGCCGCGGTTGACCTCGCCGACCACGTTGGTCTGCGGAATGCGCACATCCTCGAAGAAGACCTCGTTGAAGCCGTGGCCGTCGGCCATATTGATCAGCGGTCGCACGGTGACGCCGGGCGTGTCCATGCGCAGCATGAACATGGTGATGCCCTTGTGCTTGGGCGCGTCGGGGTCCGTGCGGGCCGCGAGCCAGCCCCAGTCGGAGACGTGGGCGCCGGAGGTCCAGATCTTCTGGCCGTTGATCACGTAGTCGTCGCCGTCCTTGACGGCGCGGGTCTGGAGCGAGGCGAGGTCGGAACCGGAGCCGGGCTCG
>JAPPBK010000251.1 GCA_026705105.1 Chloroflexota bacterium
CTTCAACCTGCTGTTGCAGGTCCTTGACGACGGGCGGATCACCGACGGACAGGGCCGCACCGTCGACTTCCGCAACACCGTCGTGATCATGACCAGCAACCTCGGCACCACCGCCAGGATGGATACGCGTATGGGTTTCGCGGGTTCTCACGAGGAACGCGCTCGCGATTGCGAGCGGGCGCTCAAGGACTTCTTCCGTCCCGAGTTCCTGAACCGCGTCGACGAGGTCGTCTGCTTCGATCCATTGTCCGAAGAGGAACTGCTGGAGATCGTCGACCTGATCGCAAACGAAGAACGCGGCCGCCTCGCCGAGATGGGCCGCAGCTTCGCACTCACCGACGCCGCCCGACGCAGACTCGCCGGCGACGGCTACGACCCCGCCTTCGGCGCCCGCCCGCTGCGCCGCGTCTTCCAGCGCCGGATCGAAAACCCGCTGAGCAAGCTCCTGATCGCCGGCGAGTTCGCCGAAGGCGAGACCATCATGGTCGACTACCAGGACAACGACTACACCTTCACCAGCACCGCCACGTCGGCACCGGAGGCAGTCGCTGTCGCGACCTAGCGGTCCCCATTTCACGCAAGAACCCGCTCCAGTTCCTGCTTCACGCAGGAACCCGCTCCCATCTCCCCCCGCCACCGGCGGGAGGAGATGTCACGGAGCGACAGAGGGGGGCTCCGCGCCCGCCTATACACTCAGGACGACACACCGACAGGAGGCCCCATGACTACGCTCGCACCACCCATAACCGAGACGCTGCTCTACGAAGAGCGCGGGCACGTCGCGATCATCACTCTCAACCGACCCGAACGACTCAACGCCATCTCGAGGGAAATGCTGGAGGCGCTCTCCGCCCAGCTGATCGCCTGCCAGCGCGAGCCCGACATCCGCGTCATCGTCCTGACCGGCGCCGGTCGCGGCTTCTGCTCCGGCCTCGACCTCGTCGACCAGCAGCAGCGCATGTCGGCCGGCGAAGGCCGTCCCGGCTACAACCTGTTCGACCTGCGCGATGAGCCGCCGATCGTGCTGCAGAAAATGGACAAGCCGGTGATCTGCGCGCTCAACGGCGCGGCCGCCGGCTACGGCATGGACATGGCGCTGCTGGCCGACATCCGCATTGCCTCCGACCGCGCCAAGATGGGCGCCGTCTTTGCCCGCCGCGGCGTGCTGCCCGAATCGGGCGGCACCTGGATCCTGCCCCGCCTGCTCGGCTGGGCCCGTGCTGCCGAAGTCGCCTTCCGCGGCCGCGTGCTCGACGCGCAGGAATCGCTCGATGTCGGCCTGGTCAACGAAGTCGTGCCGCACGACGACCTGATGACGCGCACGCTCGAGCTGGCCGACGAAATCGCCGCCAACGCGCCGCTCTCCGTCCAGGCGACCAAGCGCATGATGCGCCTGGGCATGGACGAACCGTTCGAGGCCGCCGTCGACCACATCTACCTCCAGCTCCTGCCCCTCTTCCAGTCCGACGACTTCAAGGAAGGCGTTCGCTCCTTCATGGAAAAGCGCGACCCCGAGTTCACCGGCCGCTAACTGCTCCGAGGATCCCTCTCCCCCCGCTCCGCGGGGGGAGATGTCCCGTAGGGACAGAGGGGGGCCGCCCGCCGAAAGCCCACGTTCATGCCCCAACGACCGATCAACAACGACGAGATCCAGCGCGTCTCCAGCTACCTGCTCGCGCAGGGCGAGAAGTACTCCTGGATTGAACTCTGGCCGCGCGTCGTCGACGCCCGCATCGATTTCCTCAACACCCTCAACCGGGTCACGCCGGAGCAGGCCGCCTGGAAGCCCGGACCCGAGGACTGGAGCATCGAGGAAGTCGCCCAGCACGTGCTGGACGGCTCGAAGCGCTGCGCCGACCTCGTTGCCCAGCTCTCGCAGGGCAAGGAACCCACGCTCACGCCGCAGGAGATCGGCGCGATCGATCCGGCCCAGCGCCCCGCCGACCGGCCCTTCCCGCAGTTGGTCCGCGACCTGCTGATCGACTCCCGAGAGTTCGGCAATGTAATCGAGGGTCTGCCCGAGCCGCCCGCCTTCGAGCCCACACGGCCGCATCCCTTCTTCGGCGAACTGCACGGCCGCGCCTGGTTCATGTTCCAGCGCGTCCACGACCTCGACCACGTCAACCAGGTCAACGAGATCAAGGCAACCGAGGGCTACCCCTCCTAACCCCCTTCTCCCCCGCTTCGCGGGAGGAGATACCGAGGGCAGGGCGGGCTCCCGAAAGGTGGTGAGTGTTGAGAGTCGCAATCGGCATGCACCGGGACGGGATTCACGACTGGGACTCTGCCGTGCGTTACGCCCAGGAGGCGGAACGGCTGGGCGTCTACTCCTTCTGGTCGGCCGAGGCCTGGGGCCACGACGGGATCACGCCGCTCGCCTACCTGGCCGGCAAGACCGAGACGATCAAGCTCGGTACCGGCATCATCCAGGGCGGTACGCGCAGCCCGGCCTTGGTCGGCATGACCGCGATGACGCTGCAGTCGATGTCGGGCGGACGATTCATGCTCGGACTCGGCACTTCCGGCCCGCAGGTCGTTGAGGGCTGGCACGGCGTGCCCTTCGCAGGCGCGGTTTCACGGCTCAAGGAGACCGCCGAGATCGTGCGCATGGTCTGCAGCGGCGAGCGCCTCGTCTACAACGGACGCCACTACACGCTGCCCCTGCCCGGCGGCGAGGGCAAGGCGATCCGCTCCGGCGCGCCGCCGACCGAACCGCCCGCCGTCTACTTCGCCTCGCTGGGACCCAACAGTCTGCGCATGTGCGGCGAAGTCGGCGACGGCTGGCTGGGCACGTCCTTCATCCCCGAGACCGCCGACGTGTTCTTCGACGACATCCGCGCGGGCGCGGAATCTGCCGGACGCCGCCTTGACGACATCGACCTCGAGGCCGCCGCCGGGATCGAGTTCACCGACGATGTAGAAGAGGCCGCCGCGCGGCACGCGCGGGGGATCGCCTTCACGCTCGGCGCGATGGGTTCGGCCAAGACCAACTTCTACAACGACGCCTTTTGCCGACAGGGCTGGGCCGACGCCGCCAAAGAAGTCCAGCGGCTCTGGGTCTCGGGCGAGCGCGACCTCGCCCGCGAGCGCGTACCGGTCGAACTCGCGCTCAAGGTCAACCTGATCGGCAACGACGCCGAGGTGCTCGAGCGCCTGCGCGTCTACCGCGACGCCGGCGTCGATACAATCCGCGCCGGGATCGCCGGCGACACGGTCAACGACCGCATCGCCAATCTCGAACGCTTCATGCACCTGGTCGGGGAGCTCAACTCCGAGGCGTGATCACTTCGTAGCCCGACTCACCCTCGGTCACCAGAATCCAGGAGTCGGCCGGCACGTCGTTGAGCGTCGTCACCAGCCCGCTGGCCGGCCAGCGGATCACCAGATCCGCCGTTTCCGACTCGTGCAGGCCGAAGTGCATCGCGTCCTCGCTCTGACCCAGGAAATGACTCGACACGCCCGCTTCGCGAATCTGCTCCGGCAACCCGTCGGCAAACACCGACACCTTCGCTCCCAGACCCTGCCGGTTGCTGGACACACCCGCGAGCGTTACCCGCAACCAGCTCCCCGCACCTGCGGACTCGTTGCGATAGAACAACGGCTCTGAGGCATTGTTGACCACGAACACATCCAGGTCGCCGTCGTTGTCCGCATCGAACACCAGCAGGCCCTTGCCATCCTCGATGTCATCGAGTCCCACGTCCGTACTGCGGCTGCGGAAGCGGCCGGCGTCGTCGTTCTCCCAGTAGCGGGTCGCGTCGGCGTCGAAGCCGGGCATCATTTCCATGCCGTTGGTCATCGTCAGATCGAGGTCGCCGTCGTTGTCGGCGTCGAAGAACGCCGCCCCCCAGCCCCACGATCCATTGCGTACGCCGGCCGCGTCGGTCATGTCGGTGAAGCGCCGGTCGCCGTCGTTGCGGAACAGCCGGTTGCCGTCGCGCAGACCCTGCTCGCCCGATCCGGGACTCCCGGTGCGGAAGGAGAACACTGACGTCACGAACCAGTCCAGGTCGCCGTCGGCGTCGTAGTCGCCGAACGTCGTGCCCATCGCGTTTTGCGCCGTGCCGACCCGCGCGTCGAGCGTGCCGTCGCTGAACGTCCCGTCGCCGTTGTTCCAGAACAGCCTGCTGGTGCCGAAGTCGGAGGCGACCGCGAGGTCGGGCCAACCGTCGTTGTCGAGGTCGACGAAGGTGGAACCGAACGCGAACGTCCCCTCGGTCAACTCGCTCTGGGTCTGCGATACCACCTGTGCCATACCGACGCCCGCTGCCTCGGTCACGTCCTCGAAGTGACCGGGGCGCTCGGCGCCCAGGTTTCGCAACAGTCGTACGCCGGCCACCGCCTCGCCGACCAGTTGCGACGGCCGCCACTCGGTCACGTGCAGATCAAGGTAGCCGTCCAGGTCGTAGTCGCCGAACGTGGCCGAGAAGCCGATCCGCCGGTCCCCGGTGTCGACGGAGGCGCCGCGCGTTACACCCTCCTCCGAGAACACACCGCCATCGTTGACGAACAGGTAGTGCCGGGTATCGCCGACCGTGGTCACGAACAGGTCGAGGTCGCCGTCGTTGTCGATGTCGCCCCAGGCTGCGCCGTTGGTGGCGAGTTCCCAACGGCTCAAGCCTGCAGCTTCCGAGACCTCTTCGAAGCGGCCGTCGCCACGGTTGCGAAACAGCAAATCGTGGCCGTCCATCCGGGTCACAATCAGGTCAATCGCGCCGTCCCCGTCAAAATCGCCTGCCGCCGCTCCGCCGGTCATCCGCTCCGCGTCGCACAACGTGCGGTGGCGCTCTTCCTCGGTCGGTCGCGAGATGTTGTCGAACAGGCAGTTGCCCGGCTCTTGCGCCTCGAACTGGACGTAGACCAAGCCGGCGGCTTCGGCTGACTCCTGAAACAGCGTGCCCAGAGGCGGCGGGGTCACGACCGGTCCATCGGCCTGCGAGGGAATCTCGTCAGTGCACGCGACGCCCCACCAGGCGGCGAGGGCGGCGAGGGCCGTCATCAGGGTCACGCGTAGTCCGGTCATGGCGGATACTGCCTGCATTGCAATCGCGCGCTTCAGTGTTCGCTCGTGCGCACGCGCTTGAAGGGTAAACGACAGTGACCACCACCCACGACGGCTCGCCGCATCGCGGACCGCTCAGCGGCATCCGCGTACTTGAGTTTTCGCAGATCATCGCCGGACCGTTCGGCTGCCAGAATCTGGCCGACATGGGCGCCGACGTGATCAAGGTCGAGCCGCCCGAGGGCGAGGCCTGGCGCCAGTTCTCCCAGTTCATCCCCGACGAGTCGAAGTGGTTCCAGTCGCTCAATCGCGGCAAGCGCTCGTTGGTGTTGGCCCTGCGCGAGCCGGAGGCGCAGGCGATCATCCACAGGCTGATCCCCGAGATCGACGTGGTCGTGATCAACTACCGACCGGACGTCGCCGCCCGCCTGGGCATCGACTACGACACGCTGCGGGCGCTCCGGCCCGACCTGATCTACGTGGACAACACGGCGTTCGGCCGCCAGGGACCGTGGGCGCAGCGGCCCGGTTACGACATCATCGCCCAGGCCGTCTCGGGCCTGATGGCGTCGGACGGCAAGCTGGACGACAACGGTACCGCGCCGGTCCCGGTCTCGGCTGCCGTGGCCGACTACGGCACCGGCATCGTGATCGCACTGGGCGTCTGCGCGGCGCTCTTCCACCGCCAGAACACCGGCGAAGGGCAGATGGTCGAGACGACGCTGCTGAACACGGCGCTGGCAATGCAGGGCAGCAGCGTGATGCAACTCCCCATCGCCGACGAGCTGCCGCGAGCCAAGATGGCGCAGGTCAACCAGCTCCGCGAGGAGGGCGCGCCCTACGCGGAGATCCAGGAGACCTACAAGGATCGCGGCGTCCAGGGCGCGCTCAACATCTACTACCGCTGCTACGAGACGCGCGACGGCGCGGTCGCGATCGGCGCGCTCTCGGCCTCGCTCTGGGCCAAGGTGCGTGAGGCGCTGGAGACCGACTTTCTCGGCTTCGCCGACCCCGAACTGGACCCGACCGACCCGGACCAATACGCCGAGGCGACGCGGCGGGTGCGTGAAATCGAGGCGCACGTCCGCTCGCACAGCACCGAGCACTGGCTCAAGCGATTCGACCAGTGCGGCGTGCCCAGCGGACCGATCAACTTCGCCGAAGAACTGGCCGAGGAGCCGCAAGTCGTGGCCAACGGCATGGTCGTCGACCTCAACCACGACCTCGCGGGTCCACAACGGCAGGTCGGGCCGTTGTTCAAGATGAGCGCGACCCCCACCGCGCCCCAGGGTTCGTCGCCGCCATTGGGCCGGGATACGGACGAGATTGTCGGCAGCGCTGGCTACGGCGATGGGGAGATTGCAGATCTGCGAGCCAGGGGGATCATTGCGTAAGGGGGAGTCCCCCCTCTGCCTTCGGCATCTCCCCCCGCTTCGCGGGGGGAGAACAACGCTTGCAAGGAAACCTGTCCTGACTTGTCCGGACAGTTGCTACTCTGTGAGTGGAAGCCTGACACGACGGTACGCCGACTGGCTCAG
>JAPPBK010000321.1 GCA_026705105.1 Chloroflexota bacterium
CTCGTTGGCCATCTTGATGATCGCCTCGGTCAGCAGTCGAGCGGACAGCGGCTGGCCCGTGACCTCGTTGTAGCCCTGCGCGTCGACGAGGAAGTTGGCCCGGATCAGCATCCGCAGCTGGCCCGTGTTGGCCTCTGGGATCAGCACCTTCTTGTAGCGCGAGACGATGTCGCCCAGGTTGCGCGGGAAGGGGTTGAGGTACTGCAGATGCGCGTGGGCGATCTCATGACCGGCCTCGCGGGCGTCGTTGACCGCGGTGAAGACCGCGCCGTAGGTCGACCCCCAACTGAGCACCAGCATGTCGCCCGACTCGGGTCCATCGACCTCAAGCTCGGGGATGAAGTTGGCGATCCGCCGGATCTTCTCTCCGCGCAGGTCGGTCATCCGCTGGTGGTTCTCGGGCGAGTAGGCGACATCGCCGGAGATGTCCGACTTCTCCAGCCCGCCAATGCGGTGTTCGAGGCCCTTGATGCCGGGCGGCACGAACATGCGCGCCAGCGTCTGCGGGTCTCGGGCGTAGGGCTGGAAGTCCTCGGGATCGATGTGCTCCAACTTGCGGTAGGGCACGTCGATCTTGTCGAGCTGGGTGACGTCCGGCACCGGCCAGGGTTCGGCCGTGTTGGCCAAATAGGTATCTGAGAGCAGCACCACCGGGGTGACGAACTGGAACGCGATGTGGACCGCCTCGAGCACCATGTAGAAGCAGTCGCCCGGCGTTTTGGCAGCCAGGACGCAGAGCGGCGACTCGCCGTTGCGGCCAAACATCACCTGCAGCAGGTCGGTCTGCTCGGTCTTGGTCGGCATTCCGGTCGACGGTCCGGATCGTTGGACATCGAGCACCAGCAGCGGCAGCTCGGTCATCACCGCGAGGTTGAGCGCCTCGCTTTTGAGCGCAATGCCAGGACCCGATGTGCCGGTCACGCCGAGTCCGCCGCCGTAGGCCGCGCCAATCGCCGTGCCGATCGCCGAGATCTCGTCCTCGGCCTGGAAGGTGCGGACGCCGAACTCACGCAGCGCGGCCAGCTCGACCAGCACATCCGACGCCGGCGTGATCGGGTAGGAACCGTAGAACAGCTCCAGGTCGGTCAGGTGCGAGGCCGTGATCAGCCCCAGCACCAGCGCCTGGCTGCCGGTGATCGTGCGGTACTCGCCGGGAGTGAGGACCGCCGGCGGGACGCGGACGTGGGCGTCGGCGATCTCGGTGGTCTCGCCGTATGCGTGTCCGGCGTAGAGCGCCCGTCGGTTGGCCTCGGCGATGTTCGGTAGCCGGCCGAATCGCTGTTCGATCCACTCCAGCGTCGGCTCGAGATCGCGGTCGTACAACCAGTAGACCAGGCCCAGGGCGAAGAAGTTCTTGGTGCGTTCGGCGTTCTGCGTGGTCAGGCCGAGATCGTCCACTGCTGCGATCGCGGCTGTGGTGATCGGCGCCTTGATGATCCGGAAGTCGTCGAGCGAGCCGTCAGAGAGCGGATTGCTTGGGTAGTTGGCCTTCTTCAGATTGCCGGAGGTGAAGGCGTCCTCGTTGACGACCAGCAGACCGCCCTTGGTCAAGGCCGCGAGATGCGACTTAAGCGCGGCCGGGTTCATCGCGACCAGTGTGTCGGGCTCGTCGCCAGGCGTGAAGATCTGGTGCTTCGAGAACGAGATCTGAAAACTGGAGACGCCGGCCAGTGAACCCGCGGGGGCGCGGATCTCGGCTGGGAAGTCCGGCAGCGTGGAGAAGTCGTTGCCAAAGACGGCCGTGGCGTCTGCGAATCGGTTGCCCGCCAACTGCATGCCGTCACCGGAGTCGCCGGCGAATCGAACAGTGACGCGATCACGTTCCTGGATCGGCGCGCTCGCGCCCCCCGATCCGTTCGCCTGCGGTGAAGTGGTGGTCATCTCTCAACGGCCTCCGCGGGCGACGCGGGAATGCGATACGTCGCCCTGATTACTGGGGAAGCGGGCTCCGCGCGCGCACAGCGATCCGCGCTTCAGTGGGCACGATAACCCCCTGCAAGGCCGGATACGCAACGCCATGGTGAACACGGTGGGAGCGATGGGAGGGCGAGCCGCTCGGGCTGATCATTCAGTTACTCCCGGAACATCCCCGTCGTCTAGGACGCTACGCCCTCTGGCGTGTTATCCGCAAGTGTTTTCCTCAACTCGAACTATCTGAGTGACAAGCGCGAGTCGAAGAAACTCAGTCGCGCCGGCATTTATTGCGGCTCCTCGTTCCCGTCTTCGCCGTCACTCAGATAGCGATCCTGGATCTCCTGCGGGATCAGCGCGTTGGTCACCCTGCGCATCTGCTCGGCGTCCGCGATCTGCGGGTCGATCAGCATGGTCATGCCGTTGAAGAGCGTGACCGGATCCAGCTTCATCCGGTCGATCAGCAACGCGCCCATGACGCTCAGATAGGACTGGACCAGCGGGTGGTCGTAGATCGCGAACATGATCTTGCCCTCTTCAACCCACTTGGCGAACCCGAGGTTGAAGCCGAACGTCGCCAACGGGATCTGGGGGTCGGGCCATTGCTCGACGAGGATGCGCACGCCGACTGTATCCGAGAGGGCCATCACGGCGGCGATGTCGCCCTCGGCGTAGCGTTCGATCACTGCGTCGGCGGCTTCTCGCGCCGTGTAGCTCTGGATCTCGACATCGCCGTTGGCGTACGTGGAAGCAAGGCCCGCGCAACGCTCATGCAGGCCGACATTGTTGGCCTCGTGGACGACGCAGAGAATCGTGCCCTCGGTCCCCTCACGATTGAACTGTTCGCCGGCGATTTCGCCGGCCCGCCAATCGTTGAGACCGATGTGGAAACTGGTGCCGACCTGGTCGGCCGCCTCTGCGCCCGAGTTGAAGGACAGCACCGGGATGCCCGCGGCAATGGCTTCCTCGATCGCCGGGGCGAGTTCGTCCGGCGACACCAGCGTCGTGGCGATCGAGACCGCGCCGTCGTCGACGCACTGTCGGATCGCATCCGCCTGCTCGGAGACGTCGCCGAACGACTCGGCGCGCAGGTTGATGCCGAGCGCCGCCGCCGCAAATGTCGCCGTCTCGGAGGCGAGACCCCAGAACAGGTCGCCGCCGCCGTGACTGACCACGCAGAACAGGTCATCCTCGCCCGGCAGTCGCGGATCGACCGGATCGAACCAGTAATGGATCCACGTCCAGGGCAGCTCGGGGTTGTTCAGTAGGATGTGGTCCCGTGCGAACGCCGCGGTCTCCAGCGTCTGGTAAGAGGTCGCCATGACCTGCGAGACCTCGCCCGCGAGCAGTCGGCGCTCAAGCTCGTCGGCGATCGCGTTGTAGTCATCCGAGGTGATCACCTCAACGCCGGCCGGGAATGTCTCGCCGACCCCGTCGCAGATCGCGCCCAGGACTGTTTCGTTCGGGTCGACCAGGCAGAGCACCGGCGCAAGCGCCTCGAGATCGTCCTCGGCGTGGAATCGGCGCACGAAGTAGTGCCCCATACCGCGGCCGGCCTCGGTCAGCTGCGCGCGGTACGCCTCGGTGATGCGCTCGGCTCGGGTGACGAGATCGAACCTGACCGGGGAGCTGTACCGCACCGTGCCGGGCTCGGCGCTGGGAGCCAGAAACCGATGCTGCGGTCGCTGGGTCTCATCCCATGCACCGTCGTCGCCGCGCTGCTGCAGACCGATCTCGACGCGCCCGTCCTGCAGACGTTCCACGGAGACACGAACTTCAAGCTCTTGCTGCTCACTTCCGTGAGTAGCCCAGATGGCTCCCAGCGTGGCGGCGCCAACGAGCGCGCCCAACAGCATGACCACTAACGTTCGCATCGACTCACTCCTTGACATCTGCGCGGCTGCGCCGCGCGACCTGCGGTATCTGCGCCCCGGGACCACGCTCCGGAGGCCCGCCGGTATGGCACTACTCGGCTCGAGGGTGTTCTTGCCCGGCAGTCAAGGACTCGAGCAGCGTCTGCATCGTATCCGCGTCGACGATTGTCGGGTGAATCAGCATTTGCATGTGGTTGAAGTAGGCGAGCGGATCGATCCGTAGCCGCTCGGCCGCCAATGCGCCGACGGCGGCCAGGTACGACTGGATTTCCGGGTGATCGAAGATGGCGAACATCATTCGTCCGTCGGCGACGTATTCGGCGATCGTCCGGCTAAACCCGAACGTGGCGCCGCGGACATCGCGTCCTGACTGGAAGATGGCGCTGCGGACCTCGCTGCCGATCGACGACGAGAGACCGAGCACCGCGCTGACGTCGCCCACGAGGAGACGCTTGTGGAGTTCGGCGATCGTCGTCTCGCGGTCGGTCATGGTCCAGCGCTCTACGCTTCCGGGGTAGGTCGCCTCGAGCCCGTCGCAGCGGTCTTGCAGTCCCCGGTTCTCCGGCTCGTGGATGACGCAGAGGACGCGTCCCTCGATGCCGCGCGCATGGAACTCGGCGCCTGCAAGCCGGCCCGCCTCGTAGTCGTCCAGCGCGATGTGCAGCGCGGTCCCGACCTGCGCGGCGTCCTCGGCGCCCGAGTTGAAGGAGATCACCGGAATCCCGGCAGCGATCGCTTCCTGCACGGCCGGTTTGAGCGCCTCGGGTTCAGACAGTGTGGTCGCAATGGCGACCGCACCGTCGGCGGTGCAGTGTCGGACCGCGTCGGCCTGCTCGGCGCCGCTTGCGTATCGCTCGCTGCGCAGATTGATGCCGAGCATGCCTGCCGCGGCGACGGCCGTCTCGGCCGAGAGACCCCAGAACAGGTCCTCGTCGCTGCCGTGGCTGATCACGCAGTAGAGCTGGTCCGGTGCGGGCAGGTGCGGATCGAGCAGTTCAATCCAGTAGGTCCAACGAATGAACCGCCGAGTCGCCTCGCGAGCCTCGTCGACGATGTTCGCTGTGGGCACGCTGGTGGCGAACGCCCCTCGAATCTTGCGATCTTCAACCAGACGCGTCTCCAGATCGAGCCGAAACTGCTCGTAGTCCGAGACCGCTATCCGCTCCACAGGACCGCCGTAGAAAGCCTCGAAGCCGTCACATAGCCGTTCAATGCCGCGATCGTTCAGATCGACAATGCAGAGCATCTTGGGCGCGTCCTCGCTGCCGCCGAATCGCTCGTGGAACCGCTCCGCGATTTCACCGCCCGACATGAAGAGGTAGTCGGCGTAGTTCCGCGCGACTATCTCATGCCTGCTGTCGGTGTCGACGATGACGTCCGAGCTGAACAGCGGGCGATTGGTCACGGCGTCGGGCGCAAGGAATCGGCGCGTGGGTCTGAGGGTCTCGCCCCACGCGCCCTCGGCGTCGCGCTGCTGCAGACCGGCCTCGACGCGGCCATCACCCAGGCGCTCGAGCACGATGCGCACGTCGATCTCGCCGTCCGGATCGTCGCCCGAGTCGGAGGCGTTCGCCCACACTGCGCCCAGTACGCCAGCGCCGATTGCGATCCCCAGTGCCAACCAGATGAGCTGTCGCATTGGTCGGTTCCTTCCTGACGTTCCGTTGTTCAACGCAAGGGCAGCGTACGTGGCGCGGTTCGCACGGGCGTCGCGCTCGACGGCTGAAACGGGGAGCACACGGACCTGAGCTGCTGCACGGTTCGAGCGCCTATCCTGCCGACGGCGGATGTGCCTGGCATGTTCGCCGCATTGCGACGATGCATGGACGATGCAAGATTGAGAGGCGGTTGGCATGGCTGGAGCGCTTGAGGGACAGGCGGCGTTGATCACCGGCGGGGCGAGCGGCATTGGAGCGGCCTGCGCGATCCGCTTTGCCGAGGAAGGCGCCGACGTGTTGTTGGCCGACCTGCTGCCCGACCGCGCAGCCGACACCGTCGCCGCGGTCGAGGCGCTGGGTCGACGGGCCGTCGTAGTCCAGTGCGACACCTCGACCGAAGCCGCCAACGACGCGGCTGCGCAGGCCTGCGTCGATCAGTTCGGTCGTCTGGACGTCGTGGTCGCCGCAGCGGGCATCTCGAACGCCGAGTACGTCTCCGGCGAGACCACCGACATCGGCGACGACCGCACCGCGTCGTTCATCACCAATCAGAACGTCGAGCACTGGGAGAAGGTCCTGGCCGTCAACCTGACCGGCGTGATGATGACCGACCGCTCCTGCGCGCGCAAGATGATCGAGCTCGGCAACGGCGGCTCGATCATCAACATCGCCTCGATCATGGCCAAGTTTCCGCAACCCGGCGCGGGCAACTACTGCGTCTCCAAGGCGGGCGTCTGGATGCTGACCAAGGTGCTCGCGCAAGAGCTGGTCCAGGACGGCATCCGCGTCAACGCAATCGGTCCGGGGTTCATCGAGACGCCGATGACGTCGGCCATCTCCGGCAACGAGGAGCTCAACCAGTGGGTGCTCAGTCTGACCCCGATGCGCCGCTTCGGCCAGCCCGAGGAGATTGCCAAGGTGGCGCTGTTCCTGGCCTCGGACGAAGCATCCTACGTCACCGGCGAGATCATCCATCCCGACGGCGGCTGGTTCACCGAATAGCTCGATTGTCGTCTCCCCCCGCGGAGCGGGGGGAGATGCCGAAAGCCTGCCCCCGCGAAGGCGGGGGGCAGAGGGGGGC
>JAPPBK010000164.1 GCA_026705105.1 Chloroflexota bacterium
CGAAGCGGAGGGAGAGGGGAGCGGGTCCCTGCGTGAAGCAGGGACTGGATTACAGCGAGGCGTAGACGGCGTTGAGCAGGCCCTGAACTCGAGGGTCTCCCGAGAGGTTGTTCTGCATCTGGTTCATCGTGTAGCCGAAGCCGAGGTTGGCGTCGAGGTCGCCGTAGCCGAGCGAGCCGCCCGCGCCGGGGTGGCCGAAGGCGCGCGGGTTGGGTCCTAGCGGCAGGAACTCGCCGGTCAGCATGAAGCCGAGACCGAATCGGGTCGGGATCATCAGGCAGGTGTCGGGACCGTTGGACTGCTCGATGATTGCGGTGTCGAGCGTGTCGGGCTTTATGATGTGGATGCCGTCGATCTCACCGCCGTCGACCGCGCCGCCGTAGATGCGGGCGAGCGAGCGCGCCGTGGCGTGGCCGTTGGCGGCAGGGATCTCGGCGCCGCGCCAGCCTCGGCTCGAGGTGATGTTGTCGTCGTCCGGACCGGCAATCGGCGGGTTCGAGAATGCCGCCGCGCCGACGCTGTCCTCGCCCAGCAGTTCAACCAGATTCGGCGCGTTGGGGTCCGCCGGCGCGTTGATCAGTGTCGAGATTCGGTCGTCGAACTCAGGACCGGTGCCGATGTGGGCGTCGAGGCCGAGCGGCGCAGCGAACTCGTCCCACCAGTAGCGGCCGATTGAGCGTCCGTCGATCCGGCGGACGACTTCGCCGACGAGCCAGCCGTAGGTCAGTGCGTGGTAGCCGTGCTGCTCGCCCGGAGTCCACCAGGGTTCCTGTTCGGCCAGGGCTTCGCACATGGTGTCCCAGTTGAAGAGGTCTTCCATGACCAGCGGTCGGCGGACGGCAGCCATGCCGGCGCGGTGCGACATCAACCAGCGGACGGGCATGTCGCCCTTGCCGGCCTGGGCGAACTCGGGCCAGTACTTGGCGACCGGAGCGTCGAAGTCGAGGCGGCCTTCCTCGGCCAGGCGATGGGCGCAGAATGCCGCCAGACCCTTGGTCGTCGAGAAGACGTTGACCAGCGTGTTGCGGTCCCATTCGCGCTCGCGGTCGGTGTCGTACCAGCCGCCCCAGAGGTCGACGACAGGCTCGCCGTGGTGGTAAATCGAGACCGCCGCGCCGACTTCGCCGTGCTCCGCGAAGTTGGCCGCGAATGCGTCGCGAACGGCGTCAAACCCGGGGTCGTTCCAACCGTGAATGGGGATGTCGGTCATTGAGGTGTTCCTTGCCGGTGTGGTTGTCCTTCGTGCTCGCAGGCAACGCTAGCAGGTGGCTCAACGAGTAGCCTGTCGGCGTCAATCCGACCTGACAGGATGACCTAGAGAGGACTCTCCGATGCCGATCGTGCCGACTGAAGCTGAAGTGATGGCGATGATGGACTCGCTCTCCAACTGGGGACGCTGGGGTGACGACGACCAGTTGGGCACCTTGAACTACGTGACGCCTGAAGTGCGTACGGCTGCCGCGGCGCTGGTGTCGGAAGGTGTCTCGGTGTCCTGCGCCTGGGACATCGAGAACGTGCATCAGCCCGACCATGCAATGGGCACGCCCCAGCGCTACATGGTGGCGACGGGCGAGTCGGCGGCGGCGATCGCCGAGGCGGGCGTGTCGCGAATGGGCGGCGCGATGGAGTTCTTCGGGCTGGTCTACCACGGATACGCGATCACGCACCTGGACGGCCTCTGCCACATCTTCTGGGACGGCAAGATGTACAACGGCAACCCGGCGCGGCTGGTCAACGCCACGGGCGGCGCGACCCATCTGCCGATCACCGAGTTGCGCGACGGCATCGTCACACGCGGAGTGCTGCTGGATGTCGCTGCGGCCAGGGGCGTCGACTGGCTGGAGCCGGGCGAGGGCGTGTTCCCCGAAGACCTTGAAGCGGCCGAGGAGCGTCAGGGCGTCCGCGTCCGTGAGGGCGACGCGGTGCTGTTGCGCACGGGCTATGGCAAGCGCAAGCGGGAGGTCGGCCGCGAGCCGCTGCTGGAGACCGGCTTTCCGGGCTGGCATGTCGCCTCTCTGCCCTGGCTGCACGAGCGGGGCGTCGCGGTGATCGGCGCGGACACCGCGACCGACGTCAATCCCTCGGGCTACGAGACGCTGCGAATCCCGATCCATGCAGTCGGAATCGTGCACATGGGGCTGTGGCTAATGGACAACATGCAGCTCGAAGATGTCGCCGAGGCGGCCAATCGCTACGGTCGGCACGAGTTCCAGTTCGTGCTCAGTCCGCTGCGGATTATCGGCGGAACAGGCAGTCCGGCAAATCCGCTGGCGATCTTCTGATCCCTAGACGCAATGCGATCTTCTGATCGCTAGACGCAATGCGATCTTCTGATCGTTACGAGTTCGGCGTGATGTGGACCTTGATGGACTTCGAGGACTTGTCCAGTGCGGTGTCGAAGGCGGCGTTCACGTTGTCGAGGCCGTAGCGGTGGGTGATCAGCGAGCGGGCTTGTTCGCTGCAGCCGGTGAGGACATCGAGCGCCTGCTGGTAGTCGGCGGTGCGGCCGCCCAGCTTGCCGTACGTGACCGCGCCGACGATTGTGATCTCCTTGCCCAACAGCGTCAATGGGTTGAGGCCGGCGTTGTCGATCGCAAAGACCCCGAGCACGATCACGCGACCCAGTCGGCGGACGACATCGACCGACTGGCGGATGGTGTCGGCGTGGCCGCCGACGCACTCGGCGACGACGTCGATGGCGTCGTCGTCGGTTAGTTCTTTGAGCCGCTGTTGGCCGGCTTCGTCCTCGCCGATCACTTCGGCGGCGCCGAGGTAGCGCGCAGCTTCCTGCTGATGCGGATGTCGGGCCAGGACGATCACGTTGGCCCCGGCCGCCTGGGCGGCGAGCTGGGCGGTCAGTCCGATCGTGCCCGCGCCGATCACGAGGACAGTCTCACCCTGTCCCAGCGTGGCCATGTTGTAGCCGTGGACGCCGCAGGCGAGCGGTTCGGCGAGGGCGGCGACCTCGCCGTCGATGCCGGGCGGCGCCTTGAACACGGCGACGCCGGGGGCGAAGACATCCTGGGCAATGCCGCCGTCCACGGCGATGCCGATCAGCCCGCCGGCAACCTGGCACTGGTTGTAGTGGCCTGAAATGCAGTGTCCGCACTCGCCGCAGCGCAACAGCGGTTCGACGCCGACGACATCGCCCTCCCTGACGTGATCGACGCCGGAGCCGACCGCGGAGACGATGCCGCCGATCTCGTGTCCGGGCGTGCGCAGGGCTTGTGGCTGAAAGTCGCCGCGATACCAGTGCAGGTCTGAGCCGCAGATGCCCGCGTTGACGACCTGCACCCGCACTTCGCCCTCGCCGGGCGCGCGATTGGGATCGTCGTGGACGCTCAGGGTGCGGTCGGCGTTCCAGGCGGCGCGTCGCATTGGTCGGCTCCAATCGGCTCTCGCTCGGCGAGTCGGTGCGCTGGAAGGCTAACAGTCAGGACACCGCAGCATCAGGCCTCGCGATAGGCTGGCAACCATGCGCAGACTCTTCGTGTTCGCCGTTGCCGTGTCCGTCCTGGGCGCGTTGGCGCTCGCCTGCAGCAGCGAGTCACAGCAGCAGCTTCCTCAGGCGCAGGAGGCGGACCCTCCGCCTGCCGTCGAACAGCAGCAGCAGGAAGTTGTGCAGGAGGATGTCCAGGAGGCGGAGCCGGATCAGGACGAAGAAGCGTCCGTCGCAGCCCAGGCTCGGCAGCCAGAAGCGCCCGCTCAGCAACAGGAATCACAGGCTGCAACTCAGCAGGCAATGGCCCAGCAGGAATCGGCGCAGGCGGAAGAAGAGAAGACGGTCGAGGAAGATCCGCCGCAGACGAAGTTCGTCCTGGGCGGGGAGCGGCCGGCTTCGTTGGTCGTGCCGGTTGAGGCTGACTTGTCGGAGCCGCGACCGCTGATCGTGCTGTTGCACGGATACGGCAGTAACGCAAGCCAAGCGGACCAGTACTTCCGGCTCTCGCACTGGATTGACGAGCGCGGTTTCGGCGTCCTGTATCCCGAGGGCACAGTCGATCAATTCGAGGCGCGTCACTGGAACGGCACCGACGAGTGCTGCGACATCTTCGGTGCCGAGATCGACGACGTCGGCTACCTGACATCGCTGATCGCGGAGGCGCGCGAAATTGCCGCGTTTGACCAGGTCTTCGCCGTAGGGCACTCGAACGGCGGATTCATGTCGTACCGGCTGGCTTGCGAGGACGTAGCGGGCCTGACCGCGATCGTCAGTCTGGCCGGCGGCGCGCACTCGGATGCGGCGAGCTGCCGCGTGCCGACTCCGCTCTCGGTTCTGCAGATCCATGGAACGGAAGATGAGCTGGTCCTCTACGAGGGTGGACGATTGCCGACCCACCCGGACCCGGATCGGCAGCCCGTGCCGGGCGCGTGGGCATCGGTGACGCGCTGGGCGGAACGGGCCGGGTGTGATCCGACGGGGATTGTGGAGTTGGATCCGATTGACACCGACACGACGGTCGAGGGCAATGAGACGACGATCAAGCGTTACGAGGACGGCTGTGTGAACCGGACGGTGATGGAACTGTGGACGATCGAGGGCGGCGGTCACATTCCCCTGGTCTGGGACACGGACTTCATCACCGGAATCCTCGACTGGATCAATGATCGGTATGCAGCGGCGAAGCAGTCGGCGGTGGAGGTCCAGGAGCGCGTGATCGGCGGCGAGCGGACGGCGCGCCTGCAGTTCCCACCGGGGAGTGACGACGATGCGATTCCGCTGGTGCTGTCGCTGCACGGCTACTCGGGCGAGGCTGCGGCCCACGACTGGTACCTCGGACTCTCGGAGCGGATTCTTGGATATCGCTTCGCACTGATCACGCCGCAGGGCACCAACGACTCGCGCGGCAACGCGCTTTGGAACGCGACCGACGCCTGCTGCAACTTCGAGGGCAGCGAGGTCGATGACATCGGCTGGTTGAACGCGCTGGTCGCGGAGGCGAGAGAGATCATCAACGTCTCAGGCGTTCATGTGGTCGGC
Source organism: Chloroflexota bacterium (assembly GCA_026705105.1). Classification (GTDB taxonomy): domain Bacteria; phylum Chloroflexota; class Dehalococcoidia; order Bin125; family Bin125; genus Bin125. The sequence continues at coordinate 4,982 of JAPPBK010000164.1, forward strand.
TACTCCAACGGCGGATTCATGGCCTACCGCCTGGCCTGCGACGGGTTGGAGGGCCTGGTTTCGATCGTCAGTCTGGCCGGCTCTTCGTTCGGTGATTCCGCTCGCTGCGCTGATGCGCCGCCGGTCTCGGTGCTGCAGATACATGGCACCGCCGATCTCGATATCCCATATGCGGGCACGCTGGAGTACGAGGGCGGGTATCCGGGGGCCGTTGAGGTGACGGAGCGCTGGGCGGAACGGGCCGGCTGCGCTCTCGAACAGGTTTCGGAACTGCCCGCTATCGATCTTGAGGACCTGGTAGACGGCGCGGAGACCGCTGTGCGGCGCTACCGCGACGGGTGCGGGGCGGGAGTCGCGATTGAACTGTGGACGATTGCCGGCGCCGACCACTATCCGTTGTTCAACGATGAATGGCCCGACCATCTGGCGAGCTGGCTCTTCAACGAGTCGCGGATGAACTGAGTCGCGATGCTGCGCAAGCTGGGTATGGTCGGGCTTGCAGCGCCACTGGCCGCAATCATTAGCGCACTGATCTATCTGGTCGCGTTCGGCACGTCGGCGCCGACCTTCGACGCCGGCGCACAACAGCTCGCGGTCGACCACACGGTCCTGCGTCTCAGCGACGACCCCGACGCGGCGCTGGTCGTGCCCGAGGAACCGCCCGAGTCAGCCGCCGTTGTCGTCATCCTCGCCGACGATCAGCGGCACATCTGGAGCGCGGTACAAGACCTCGGCCTACTCGACCACGTGGAGCCGCAGGCGCTGGCCTTGCTGATCGCGCCCGGCATTGAAAACGCGGCGGCACTGTCGGACCTTGTCGAGCAGGCGGTCGAATATGTGCCAGTGGAGCTGTCGGTGTTGGCCGGCTTCGATGGCGCGCCGATTCGGAGTTTGTGCAACGACTGGGAGCATGTCGTTGTGGTCGGGGCGGCGGCGTCCTGCGGCGACGCGATCCGCTTGCCGGCCGGTGAGGGTCTGGCAGCGCGGATCGTGGAGGCCGTCCAGGCCATGCGGACTGAGGAGGCGTCTCAGTGAATCACGACGATCGGGTGGCAATCGCCGTGGCGCCGACGCTGACGCGTCGGCAGGCCGAGGTCCTCGCGCGTGAGGCGGCGCAATTGCTCGACGACGCCGGCGTCCCGTTCCACCAGCGGACATGGATCATCGCCTCGGGCGGCGACGATACTCGCTCGGCGCGGATTGCCGCGGCGCTCACCGACGCAGTCGGTCCGTCGCCGCTGACCTTCCACGACCGGACTGAGCCCGACGGTCTGATCTTTCAGCGCAGGCAGCCCGGCCAACGGCGCGGGGGCGTCTATCTGAATCACGAGTGGCAGTCGGCCAGCGTGCGCATCGGCTGCGGAGACCCGTTGGATCTGGTCGAGGGTCTCAGTGGTTGGTACAACAGCATGATCAATCCCATACGAGGCTGGATCGCGGTGTCGTGGCCGTTGAGC
>JAPPBK010000218.1 GCA_026705105.1 Chloroflexota bacterium
CGCCGCCCGAGGCCTGCTCGGTCTCGGCGATCCGGCGCAGCGTCTCGACCAGGAACGCGCCCGTCCCGCAGCAGGGATCGAGCACGTAGACGCGCTCGTCGGCCAGTCCCTTGGCAATGCCCAGATCGTCGCGCAGCGCCCGGTCGACGCGGGCCACCATGTAGCGCACGATCTCGCGCGGCGTGTACCAGACGCCAAGTTGCTTGCGCAGGTCGGGATCGAAGGCTTCGAGGAACGGCTCGTAGAAGTACTGCACCGCCTCGCCCTCCGAGAAGCGCGTGAGGAACGCCTCGCGATCGACGCGCTCCAGCGCCGCCTCGGTCCAGTCGAGCACTTCGTCCAGTCCCAGCCGCTCCAGTCGGCCGGGGTCGGTGACCTGGTGGAAGAGCATGCGCAGCACGGGCGCGCGCAACTCGTACACGGTGTCCTTCCAGCCGAAGCGTCCCGGATTGCCGGCCCGCGCCCAGAGCACCCAGGCGGCGAAGACGCCGTAGAACAGCGTCTGCACCAGCGTCGAGCGGAAGAACCGGCCGCCGTCCTCGCTGTCGAACGACATACCAAGCGCCTGCTCGATCGCCCCGCGGATCGTCTGGAGCGAGTCTTCTTCCTCCGCCGCCTGCTCGACGCGCTGCAAGGCGTCGCGCGCGTAGGAGGCGAGCAGCCGGGCGAGGTCGCGCGGCTCGGAGATGGTCGAGCGGTGCGACATCACGCGCAGCAGGTATTCGCCCAACGAGACACCGTGTCGGTTGGCGGCGCGTGTGGTGTGTTCGAGCAGGTCGTCGAAGGCGGCGTTGGAGTCAGCGAGCGAGTAGCGCTCGAGCGTCACCTTTGCGCCGCCGTTGTCCTGTCCGACCAGGGCGAACTCGCGCAGGTTGGTCACAAGAACGAGCTTGCGCGTCTGCCAGTACTGGTTGACCTGTTCGGAGGCGATCAACGCGTCGAGGTCGGCGTCGGCGCCCTTGACCTCGACTACACCGCGGTCGGGGTCCATGTTGTCGCCGGAGAAGAATCCGAGGTCGGGCTGGCCGGAGGCGGTCTCGCTGTAGTGGACGACCGCGCGGACCTTCGGTGTCAGTTCGTCGCCGATGGCGTCGAAGAGGTTGTCGAGCGCGGTGTAGTGGGAGAGTTCGGGCGTCCCGACGCGGCTGACGACGGCGATCGCGTCGAGGTATTGCTTGACGGCATGGCGGAGTTCACTCACCGCGATCCCCCAACTTCCCGACCAGCGTCGCCACCATCGACATCATCGGGCACGGGACACCCAGCTCGCTGGCCCGTTGCACCGGCTGGCGGAAGATGGCGTCTAGTTCGAGGGGGCGGCCGTTGTTGTAGTCGATCACGGTGCTGGGACGGTAGGCGCCCATGCCGAGGGTCTGGGTGAGGAACTGGTGGGCGAGGCGGCCGCCGTCGATGCGCACGGACTCGCCGCGCGATTCGAGGTCGGCGTTGCCGGCGTCGACGATCTCCTTGATGATCTCATAGGCCGCGTCGTAGAGCGGCGGCTCGGTGATCACCTGGTCGACGCCGACGCCGCCGGCGATCACGCAGAGGCCGTTGAAGGGGATGTTCCAGCAGAGCTTCTCCCAGCGCGCCTTGAGCAGGCTGGGTTCGGGCCGGATTTCGACCTTGCTGCCGGCGAACAGGTCGACGCCGCGCTGCAGCTCGTCGGGGTCGTCGCCGTGGTGTCCGAGGTTGATTGCGCCGAACTCCTCGTGCACGATGCGACCGGGCTCGCCGCGGATCACGCCGATAAATCCGAGCCCGCCGAACAGCGACGTGCCGTAGGGGAGCTGCGCCGCGATCTCGTCGTCGACGGTGAGGCCGTTCATGATTGCGAGGACGCGCGTGTCGCCGGAGAGCAGCGGTTCCAGCAGCTTCGGGATGTCGGGAATCGCGGTCGCTTTGAGTCCGATCAGGACCCAGTCGACGGGGCCGTGCGCGGCCAGCGCCTCGGGTGTGCGCTCGACGGTCGGAGCGTCCAGCGACAGGTCGCCGAGGTGGCTGGTCAGGTGCAGTCCTCCGGCCTTGACCGCGTCGTAGTCGCGGCGCATGAGGAAGCGGACCCCGTGGCCGGCCTCGGCGAGTCTCATGCCGAAGTAGCAGCCGATCGCGCCGGCGCCGACGACGGCGACTCGCTGGGGTTGTGGGTGCAAGGGGAGCCCCCCTCTGCCTTCGGCATCTCCCCCCGCGGAGCGGGGGGAGAGCGTGTTGGTGTCTGGCTTGTCTCCCCCTCGCGGAGCGGGGGGAGAGTATGTGATAGGTCGCTAGTCACCCGCCGCGGTCTGCGAGGCGAGCGGCTCGACCATGCGGTCAATGCGGAAGAGGCCCAGGTTGTGCTCGGTGCGGCGGTGCATGCTGAGGTCGGCGAGCGCTTCGCCGATGGCCGGGGCGAACTTGAAGCCGTGACCCGAGCATGGGCTGGCGACGACGATGTTGGGCCGCTTGGGGTGGATGTCGATCAGGAAATGGTGATCGGGCGTGTGCGTGTAGAGACAGGTCTCGGCGCGCAGCAGCCTCCCCGAGACATCGGGGAACGTGTTGGCGAGGAAGTCCCGCACGCGGCGCCCGTCGGTTTCGGTGATCTCGCGGCTGTAGCCGGACGGATCGACGGTCTCCAGCGGCTGGTGCAGTCCCAGCTTGAAGCCTTTCCCGATGTTGGGAAACCCGTAGCCCGTATCGGTCTCGCTGCGCTGCCACATCCAGAAGGGGATCGCGCCGAGCTCGAAGTGGTCGTGGTTTGCGCGCGCCTCGAACCAGTACATCACCTGGCGGGTGACGTTGAGCGGCAGGTTGAGCTTGCCCAGCAGTCCCGCGTTCCAGGCCCCCGAGGTCACGACCATGCGCTCGGCCTCATACGTGCCGCGCGCAGTCTGGATCATGACCGGCGATTCGAGGTCGTCCATCTCGATCGGCAGCCAGCGGTCGACCGGTTCGTCGAAGTGCAGGTCCGCGCCGTGCGCGGCCGCCTGGTTGAGCTGACCATTGAGCGCGGTGTCGATGTCGAGCATGCCCGCGCGCTGTTCCAGCACGCCGACGAGGTCGTCGGTGACGTGAATGCCCGGGTAGCGGCGACGCAGCTCGGCGGCGTCCATCTGCTCGACCGCGATGTCGTGCTCGCGGGCGCTGTCAACCACGCCCTGGACGAGGTCGTTGCCCTCCGGGCCCAGCGAGAGCGCGCCGGTCTGGGTGAAAATCGGTTGTCCGACGGCGTCGGAGAGTTCGTCCCAGAGTTCGTAGGCGCGGCGGACGAAGGGCACGTAGGACGGCCCCTCGGTGTAGGCTTCGCGGATGCCGCGGCTGTCGCCATGGGTGGAGCCGAAGACGTGCGGCGGCCGGAAGCGATCGAAGCCGATCACACGCTGTCCGCGCCGAGACAGATGCCAGGCCGCAGCGGAGCCCATCGCTCCGAGCCCGACAACGGCCACGTCAAATCTCTCAGGCATATTCTCAACCTCCTCACCGGTGTCGCCATGATATCCACCGCCTTGTTCGCACCTCCGCGAAGACTGTGCCGAGAGTGCGCGACGATATGCTGCTGCCATGATCCGACTGGCAGTGTTCGTATCGCTTGTCGTCGTCGGACTGGCCGTAGCGGCGTGCGTGGACAATGTGCCCAAAGCTCAGCAGACATCGAAAACAACACCTGAGCAGCAAGTGGTCGAGGAGCCGGAAAGCATCGACGACTCGCTGTGCTTCTTGCTCGACCCGTTGATTAACCGGCGGTCCTTCACTCAACAAGGTGTCGTCGATCACGAGGCCATTGAGGCGATTGAACGAGGCGCAACGATCAACGCGCGTTGCAGCGATGGCTTCTCGCCGCTCCACCTTGCAGCGGCTCACAGAGGCGTGCGAGTGGTTGAACTGCTGTTGGAATTTGGCGCCGATGTCGATGCGGTCAACAGCGCCGGAGAAACGCCACTGATCTACGCCGCCGGCGCGGGCGCGGGCCTCGACTCCAACTCGCCCTCATTGGAGCGGCTGCTGAGCGCCGGCGCGGACATCAATGCCACCAAGGAGTATGGACAGTCCGCGCTTCATGTCGCGGCGTTGGCCGGTAAGCCAGATGCGCTGGCGACGTTGTTGGAACACGAACCGGTCCTGGAAACGGGAGACAGTGGCGGTCGCACCGCCCTGCACTACGCGGCCATTCAAACTGCGACCGCAGAGCCAGTGCGACTGCTGCTCGGTGCCGGTCTCGATCCGAATGCCACCTCAACCGACGGCACGACCCCACTGCACTTCGCTGCGAACAACGGAAGCGCAGAAGCCTCCCAACTGTTGCTCGAGGCAGGCGCGGATGCGAATCCCATCAACGAAGTCGGCATGAGTCCGCTGCACTACGCGGCTCCCGAGGGCGGCGCGGCATTGATTCGTGTCCTCCTGGAACACGGCGCGGATCCCAACATCCGCGACGCGGAAGGTCGAACCGCATTGCATATCGCAGCCCGCCAGAACCCGCTGTCGGCGGTCGCGGAGCTGTTGCTCGACGCCGGCGCAGATGTCTCGGTTGAGGACAGGCACGGCAACACCGCCTGCGATGTTCTCAGCCGCTACCTGTCGGACCCGGAAGTCCGGCAACGCATTTGCGATCTCAACTAGCAGCCGCAGAGCCGGCTTGCGACTTCATCTCCGAGGCCACCTGCGACATCGAGTTGTGCTCCCAGTAGAGGACATGTTCGACGTGCTCGCGGATTGACCACTCGTCATTGGGTGCTTTGGCGTCGAGTAGGGCGTCGTCCATGTGCAAGAGTTGGCCGACCAGTTCGGCCCTCTGGAAGATGAGGTCGCGAGTCAAGTGCGAGAGCGGAGATTCCTGCATCTGCTTCGCCGTGTAGCGGGCAGTCGAGACCGCGCCGGCGTGCATGCGGTCGTGTTCGGCGTTGTGCACCAGCAAGCGCCGGACGCCGCCGTTCATCGCGCAGCCGTGCTCGGTCGGGAACGACAGGTCGTCCTCAGACAGCGCCGAGAGCTGCTCGATTGTGTCGGTCAACTGGCGCAGCAGCTGGAGCGCGAGTTCGGTGGATTCGTTCGTTGGCATGGGCCCCCTCCGCCCCTTCGGGGCACCTCCCCCAGAGGGGGAAGTCTAGGTTTAGTCGTTTCCCTGTGCGAGGAAATCAAGCAGCGTCTTGTTGGTGAAGTCGGGCGCTTCTTCGGGGAAGAAGTGGCCTGCGCCGGGGACGCCGACCGCAGTGAGGTCGGGGAAGTACATCGGGAACTGGTCGAAGAACGGGTTGCCCGAGGGCGTCTCGGTGCTGGCCCCACTGTCGGGCGCGAGGCGGGCGTTGCCGTACATCCAGAGCGCGGGCTTGTCGAAGCGCTTGTGCCGGTCCTCAGGGCCGTACTCCATGAACTCGCGGCCCCAGGGGTGATCGTTGAGTCCGCGCCGCCAGACCTCGCCGACCAACGCAGATGTCAGCCGCTCGCAGCGGTAGCCGCCGGCGACGTTCGCATCCGAGCGCATCCGATGGAACGGCAGCGCGTGGCGGTAGTAGGAAATAGCGGCGGCGTGTGAGTCGGGGTCGGAAAAGGCCTGCTTGTAGACCTCGACATCCTCGTTAGTGGCCCAGCGATTCTGGGTCAGCCGCCGGCCGGACACGTTCCAGGGCGAGGCGGGCCAGTCGGGCAGCTCGGGGTCGGACTGGCCGGTGAAGATGGTCTCGATGAACTGTTGGTGGTACTCGGCGAAAAAGTGCTCGGGCAGCGGCCGCGCCTTGAACCAGAAGCCGTGGATCGCGGCCGGCGTCCAGACCGTGCAGAGCGTATCCATCAGCGCCGTCCGCGAGACGCGGTCCTGGTAGTCGATCACGAGCTTGAAGCCGATGATCCCGCCCCAGTCGTGTCCGATCACCGCCGCCTGTGCCACGTCGAAGTGGTCAAGCACGCCAACCATGTCGGCCGCCAGCGTCGCCCTGGAGACCGGCCCCGGCGGTTTGTCGGAGTCGCCGTAGCCGCGGGTGTCGGGAACGATGACGCGGTAGCCGGCGTCGACCAGCGCCGGCACCTGGTAACGCCATTCATACGAGGTCTCGGGGAATCCATGAATCAGCAGTACGGGCGGCCCGTCGGACGGGCCGTCGGTGGTGACGTGGATCCGGATCCCGTTGGAATCGATGCGCTGGGTCTCCATGGGCGGCTCCGATCGCTGTGTCGCGCAGGCTAGCGCGGGCTGTGACCGGGGTCGTCAGCGGCAAAACTCAGCGGTCAGTCGAATGCAGGCAGAACTTCGTTGACGACGCGGTCGTATGCCGACTGCTGGTCGTAGCCGACGAGGCGCAGGGTGATCGTCGTGGCGCCGGCGTCGATGTAGCTCTGGATGTCGGCCATGCATTGCTCCGGGGTGCCCATGGCGACCCAGAGACCGAGCATCTCGTCTGAGTACTCGGTGTTGTAGTAGGCCTCGAGGTAG
>JAPPBK010000170.1 GCA_026705105.1 Chloroflexota bacterium
CTGGTCGTGCGGGGATTGTCCAGTCGACGTCTAGTAGATCAACGTCTAGATCCATGGACTCCACGTCGCTCACCTCCGATGGGACGACCGCAACGACACGAGTGGGTGCCAGCCCATGAACCCCACCTTGGTGTCCCAGAGGGCTCCAAGGGCTCGCGGCCTTGTGGCGGTGGCCGCGCCATGGGTCACAGTTCGCAGAGCAGGGCCAGTTCAGCTCCGGTTGTGATGATCCAACTACTGCGCTCAAGGTCAGGGTGGGTGTTGCGCCGGTCGTAGAGACTAGGTCTCGGGTGCCTGGTGTCCTTGCCAACGATCCAGGACGTGTGCCAACTCGGTTCCAGCGGATGCAGCATCGCACCGACTGCTTGCCCGACGTCGCGTTGATCGATTCGGGGAACCTGGTCGAGTGTGGTGGTGTCCTGCCGTGCGGCATAAACGTGGGCCAGGTACTCACCTACCGCCCCATACGTGGCACGTACCCTGTGTCTGTTGAGAGCGACGAGTACCCGATACAGGTCGTCGATGCCTGCGAGACGCACCATGGGCCTTCCACCCTACCGAAGATGCGCACATCACGGCGGGCGCATTCAGGGTCGGATGGCGGGACACTCGGCCTCGCCACTCTCGCCTAGGGGCTGAAGGCCGCCACGCAAGGAGAGGAGCCTCACGCAGCATTCGCGGGTCGGTCCGGCACGGAACCTGCAGCATTGACACGGGACGCCGGTGGCTTGGTGAGCTGGTGGCGACGTCACGGGCCGGTCAACCAGGTGGTGGACACAGCGCGGAGCCTCGCTCCGACCCTCGGCCCTTGGGTGGTGTTTCGGCAGGTGCCGTGAATCGCCGGTCGCAGTCGCTAGCGGTCCAACGAGCATCAGGAACGCTGGATGGTGCTCCGAGCCCCTCGTCGTTTCAGGCGCACTTCGTTGATTGTTGAGCGTTCCTGTTGTGCGGATGCTGACGAATCGTCGCAGCAGCGTTTCAAGTCATGCCAATGTTCCGTCGGGATTGCCTTCGCACCGCGCATCTTCAGCAGATCTCTGATGCGTTCAGCTTCTACAGGAGACAAACGGGGCACGCGTCCGATTACGGCCAGAAGTCGGGCGGATGCCTCAGAGATGTAGGCGGTTGGCCCGGAGTCCAGAGCATCTTCAAGGGCGTCTGCGGCCTCGGGTATGCCGTCTCCGGCGAGTCCAAAGGAGATAAAGCGACCTCTTGCGTCGCGCGGTTGTTCTACCGCATTGAGCGACCATGAGACTTGCAATCCCATACACCGCCCACTCTCTCACACTTGAGTTCCTTGGTGCGGTGCTGGTGCAGCTGTGGGCCGTGGGCGCTGAAGATCACCCAGAGCAGCGTCGGTAGACTCGTCCCGGAGACACCAACGCGACCGGCTGACGCATGAGGGACAACGACAACGACGAAGGCTGCGGTGACAGGCCGCGGCGTCAACCTAAGCTCTTCCTGGACCGCAAGGGGCGCCTGAGTGCCTCTGGTGGTACATGACCGACGAGATGGCCGCGACTGGTGAGACGGCGCGAGAGGCCTCCCCCCGGGTCGATCAGCACATGGTGTCGAAGTGCTTGATCCGCTGCTGGGGCAGAACCGGCGAGGACCGGGTGGAGTACTTCGATCTGCGGAACGGTCCACGGTTCAGGACAGCAGCCCCGGCGAACGTCATGTACCGGACAGCGGACGGCGAGGGCGGCGGGTTCGTGCCGGTCGAATTCGCGGGTGCTCTGGAGGTGGAGTGGAGCCAGCTCGAGAGGCACGGATGCGAGGCGATACGGGCGGTGCTGCGAGGCGACAGCGTAGACGACGACCGTAGGGACGCGATCCTTGGGCTAATGGCGTTGCATCTGCTTCGCAGTTCCGAGACGTTGGGCCGGTTCTTGATGATCGTCGGTGACAGGGCGACTGAGTTGCACGCCGAAGTCGCCACGGGCGACGACTACCGGCAGGTGCTGGTGGAGACCGGTATGACGGTCGAAGAGGCCCAGGAGGTTGCGGATGCGGCGATCCGCTCGCCCGACGGTTTCGTGCAGAGAGCACGCGCCGATTTCGCGGGGAACATGACCCGCTGGTTGGAGCGGTTCATCGAGGGGCTGTCCGCTGGCGGTCTGCTGCTGCGGAAGTCTGACACCGACGTCTTGGTTCTCGGTGACGGCCCGGCGTTCCTATCGCCTAGGGACTGCCTCGAATGCGAGACGACGGTCATGTTCGGGATGCTCGACGGGGTGCTCCGTTGCTCCCGCCACGCAGGGTTCAGCGCACACTGGCCCTTCGCGGACTGGCTCTGTTGGATGCCGCTCGCTCCCCGGCTAGTAGCAGTGGCAGGACCCAGGATCAAGGATGCCGACACGCCTCTGGCCCTTGTGGGGTCAATGTCGGACAGGGTCAACGTGATGCAATGTCGCCGGGCGCAAGTGCGGATCGTGATCCCGCCAGGCGGCGAGAACCGCTATCGGCCAGTTGTGGACACACACGCCTCCTTCAGGCCGCCCGTCTCCGGCTACCTACCAGAGCAGCCACCCGAAGATGCCCGCTGGAAGATATAGGTGGCGCGTCCCGCTGCCGAAGCAGACTCGGGGCCGAGGGGGACCGCCTGCGGCGAAGTCAGCATTTTGGCGACTTCGACACCATCAGCCGGGCCAAGACGCGAGAGCACAACGCGTAGGGGCCGATTCAACCGGCGCAGCGAACGGGTCGCGGGGAGCGGCATCGATCATCGAGTAGATCCGCTGCGGGACGCCCACCGGTACCGCCTTCCAACCGCCCGACTCAGGATCAAGGACAATGACCTACTACCGCGTCGCAACGGCGTTCGCGCCTGCGTTCCTGAGCGTTCGTGTGCGTTCCTCGGATCGCAGTCGGCACTAGCAGTGACGGCCGACGCGTTCACCTAGCCCCGCTCGCGCCCTTGTTGATCTCGTCGGCACTGTTAGTGCAAACGTGTGGCGGCCAAACCACCCCTTACGCACACGCGAACACTCACGGATCCAACCCGCCAAGAACAACCGGATAATGTCACTCCGCCACCGGCACGACCCTTCAATTCGGCAACCCTGCCCGTCCTGTCACCAACCTCGCGAACGCAGCCTCTCGAACCGTCATGCCCCTGGCCTTGTAGCCCTGCACCGCGCCAGTTAGGGCTCGCAGGCCTCAGAAATTCGTCGCGCGGCCCGGTCGTATCCGTTGGTCTTGCACGGATCGCTTACAGGTCGAAGTCCTGTCGGCCCTTGAGGACGATTCGCGCTGGCTCGTTCAAGCACATTGCTTCGGGCAGAGCGCCTGTAGCGAGTGTAACCTGCCTGTGTATCCACGATGTCGCCCTCACAGTGGGCATGCCTGCGCACCGGCAGCGGCCGTTAGACATGCAAGACTAGGCGCCCATGCCAGCGATGCCGGGCACAGATCCCTCCGGCGACACTGCAACTGAGGTGTTCGGGCTCCCTGGCCGAGCCGAGGCGCTCGGCGGCGTTATCGCTGGGGCTGGGCTGTCCGCTACACGCCACGAGGACGCAGGTGCGACGACTGCTTGGGTCGAGTGCTCCCATGGCGGATGGATCGTCGAAGGCCCCTCAGAGGTCGTAGCTTCCCAGATTCACAATGATGCCGTCCTGGCCCTGTCGCCGCGTCCGGAGGGCACCGTTTGGCTCTTCACCTCGGCTCATCCGGGTGGTCGTCCGTCCACAGTGGCGGCGGCGGAGCGTGTCATAGCGCTGGTTCATCGCTCGCGATCCCCGCGGCAACGCTCCGAGATCCTCGTGAGCACCCTGCCGTCTGACGGCAGACCGGGGCATCTCGGCGTTCTCAACGACGGGATGTTCGCAGGCAGGTGGCTGTTCGGCGTTGCGCCCCACTCGCCACGCTGGCCCGGCGAAGCGCCGAAGGCACGTGGCGAAGCGGCCGTTGACTCGCTGCTTCGGTCATTGGGCTGGGACTTCGCAGGCCCTATTGGAGTCAACCAGCCGAAACATCTGTACCACAGCGAGAGCGGCGCAGAGATGGTTGTGCTCGCCGTTGCTGAAGGCGAGCACCGAGACGGTCCCCACGCCGATCGCGTGGCCGCATCAGCCGTGTCGCTAACCACAGGACGCGAGCGCTCCGCCTTGGCAGCAGTCGCCGCTGGACGCATCTGGCGAGTCTTCAAGCCCGAGGATGCCCGACAGTGCAGCGTCTACGTGGACACGCAGGCTGCGGCCGCCTCCTACGTGTATGCGATCCTCAGCCCTGGTGGACTCGCAAGCCCGGAGTTCGCAGAGTGGGCCGACAGGGACTCCAGACGCTACGCGAGCGACCTGAGCAGCTCACTGCGCAAACGCATTCACGGTACGGCCATGCCGAAACTGAGCGAGGCCGCAGCCCGCGACATGCGCCGTCTCGATCCCGACGCCAGCCTCGACACCGCGTTCCAGGCCGCAGTGCGGATCCTGTTCCGGCTGCTGCTCATCGCATGGGCAGAGGACGAAGGCATCTTGCCCTATGACCGCAACGACTCATACCGGCGCAAGTCGCTGACCCAGCAGGCGCTACGCCTCGCAAACGACCCGAAGCTCGGTGCTGCCAACGGCCGCGGCTACTCCATCTTTGAGGATCTCAAAGCGCTGTGGGCGGTGTTCGATGGCGGCAGCGCCGAGATGGGGGTGCCCGCCTATAACGGCGGACTATTCGACAACAACACAGCCATCGGGCAGCAGATCGCGAGGCTGAGGCTCACTGACAGTACCGTCGCCTCGGTACTTCGGACGCTGCTGACAACCGATGCCGACGATGACGAACCCCCGGGGATGGCTGATTTCAGCGGTATGTCAGTCCGCGAGTTCGGCACGATTTATGAGGAGTTGCTCGAATACCGCCTCTCGGAGGCACCGCAGGACCTCACAGCCGACCTAACACCCGCAGACGACGCCCCGGGCGGGGAAGCCAAGATCGCGTACCTCGCCGGAGACCCCTATCTGCACGACAAGTCAGGCCAGCGCAAGTCCACCGGCTCGTACTTCACCAAGCCCTTCGCGGTGGACCACCTGCTCGCTGAAGCGCTGCATCCAGCGCTAGAGGAGCATCTTCAGCGTGTCGCGAATGTCCTAACAACCGAGGGTGACGCAGCCGCGAGTGAGGCGCTGTGGGACTTCGCGGTTCTGGACCCAGCGTCGGGTTCTGGCCACTTCCTCGTGGCCGCGTGCGACATGATCGCTGAGCAGTTCTCGAAGTTCCAGGACAACAACAGCCTGGCGGGCGTTGCCGACGCGCTCGATCGGATGCGCTCCGCAGCCAGGACAGCGCTTGAGGGGCGCGATCCGGCTGCTGAGGCCATGATCACCGACAGGGACCTCTTGGCTCGCCTCGCAGCGCGCAAGTGCCTGTACGCGGTGGACATCTCAGAAATGGCTACCGAGTTGTGCAAGGTGGCGATGTGGGTGCGGACGTTCGTGCCCGGCCTGCCGATGTACTCGCTTGACCATCAGATCGTCTCCGGCAACATCCTCCTCGGTGTCCCCTCTGTGGACGAGGCAGTCGATCTGCTCGACCCGCCCAAACATCGCAAACCCGGGCAGGGGTCTCTCGCAGCGGAGGCGATCCGCGTGCCGCTGGATCGCGCCAACGCCTACGAAACCATCGCCAGACGACTCGACGAATCCGACCACGACGAGATCGAAGCCGCGTCAGCAGCGCGATCCGACGCGGGCAGAGCGCTGGAGTCGGCTCGCTATCTCTTCGACGCCGCGCTCGCGCTGCGACTGGGATTCTTGCTCACGGACCGCAAGGGCCGCATACCGGAAACGACTGACGCCGAGTCCATTGTCGCCATGGTGCGCCTACAAGACGAGACCAGCGGCTCGGCATACGCGGCGTTGAGAGAACTCGACCCCCACGGGAGGCGCCCGACGCATCTGCCGTTGATGTTCCCGGAGGTCTACCGCCCGGATCGGCCGGCTGGTCCGGGATTCGACTGTGTGGTCGGCAATCCGCCTTGGGAGAAGGTGATCGTCGACCGCGAAGCGTGGTGGGGACTTCACATCCCCGGCGTGCGATCCGACCCCGTTGCGCGTCGCCGAGCCCGCATCGACGCGCACGAGTCGTCCAACCCCGACCTCGCTGAGGAGTTCGAAGCGGACAAGCAGCGGGCCGAGCGACTCAAGAAGGCGCTGCGCCGGGCGTTCCCTGATCTTGGGTCAGGACACACCGACCTGTACAAGGCATTCTGCTGGGCCAACATTGCAGCCGTCCGAGCGGGAGGCACGGTCGGGATGGTTCTGCCCCGCTCCGCGATGTCGGACGCAGGCATGGCGAAGTGGCGCCGCCGCCTCTTCAAGAATGCCGGGGGGGGGGGGGGGGGGGGGGGGGGGGGGGGGCGGGCGGGGGGGGGGGGGGGG
>JAPPBK010000191.1 GCA_026705105.1 Chloroflexota bacterium
GGACCTCCGGCCGAGCCGATCATCCAACAGCAGAGGAACAGCGCCACGGCGAGCATCAGGTTGTCGCCATGTAGGAACAACAGGAGCAGCATCCCCAGGGACATAATCGCCGCCAGCCCCACCGATGCCAGTTCGATTGAGGGAATCCGTTCGGCGAGCAGGCCGAACGTCGGTCTCGAGATCAATCCGCCGAAGGCTTGCAACGCCAGGATCAGCGAGATTGTCTCGCGGCTGATCCCCATCGACTCGTAGACCGGCGTGCCGTTGAACATCCAGCCGAACATCGCGAAGAAGAACGTGGCAAAGGCCAGCGCGATCACCCAGAAGTTCCAGGTCCGGACCGCCTGCTTCACGGTCAGCCCGGTGAATGTCCTCGGTCCGCTGACGCCGGAGCCCGGATGCGGGCGCTCGCCATCCACCTCCAACCCCTTCTCGTGTGGATGATCGCGGACCATGAACAGGCCGATCGGGAGGAACACCAACGCCAAGATCGCGGCGGCAAACAGGAACGACGCGTCCCAGCCCACGTTGTCGATAATCCGCTGCATCAGCGGCATCAGGAAGCCGCCCAGCGAAAACCCCATTGCCATGATCCCGACGGCCCGTCCGCGCTTGCGATCGAACCAGCGGGAGATCAGCACCTGGAAGGGTATGTAGAACATGAACCCGCGGAAGAATGAGTTAATCGAGAAGTAGAGGTACCACTCCAGCATCGACGAGGTCGTCGACAGCAGCACATACGAGGCGCAGGTGAAGATCGTGCCCCAGATGATCGAGCGTCGCGGTCCGTAGCGGTCCACCACGCGGCCAGCCAACGGAGATGCAATGCCGCTGATCAGCAGCGACACCGAAATGCCTGTTTGCAGCAGCGTCCGCGACCAGCCGAACTCTTCCTCCAGCGGCGTGACGTAATAGCCCAACACCCAGAAGGACACGCCCGAGGCGATCGCCATGCCGACCACCGCCGCGACCAGCAGGTACCAGCCGTAGTAGGCGCTTCGGAGTTTCGTGATCACAGTGATCTCAGACCGGTCGCTGGGCAGCCCATCGGCGCGTGTCCCACGCCCGCTCGACGGGCGAACAGGTCAAGGCTATCGCCCCGACGATGCTCCGCCTGTGTCCGAATGTCTACTCGGCGCCGCCCCACTAACCAAAGCTCATCGGCTCGACCGCCGCGAGCGGCTCAATCGTTTGGCCCTCGACCGCCGCCACCGCCGTGATCGGATTCGAGGAGCGCAACTGGATCCAGGGATTCGAGCGCGTTCCGCCGCTGTAGCTCAGCGCGCTGCCGCGAGCCAGCCAGGCCAGCTTCACATCGTGTTCGCTGGGAATCTCCGACGCCGCTCCCGTGCCGTCCTGCGGCTCCACGACCAACAGCGGGTCCCAACGCAGAATCGTCGTCGCCGCCGCCTCGCCGATCGGCGAGTGCAACTCCACGGTCAAGCCGTCGCCGGCGTCGATGGTCGAGCGGATCGCGTCGTCGGAACGGTCAAAGCCAATCTCACCCAGGTTGGGCAGGTACTTCCAGTAGGCCGCGATCGCGTCCCGCGCCGCCTCCGAGTTGACCACCGCCGCGACCACATAGTTGGCCGGGAGCATCCCCACCCGGCAGCCGACCATCAGCACCGCCTCGCGGTACGGGCCGACCGGGCTGTCCGCCCGGTCGGTGACCAGGATGCGCCCGTAGGTCGGCGCGGAGCGTGTCACCGCGTCGGGCAGGTTGCGGCGCGCGTTCGGTACCGGTACTTCGAACGTGATCTGCTGCAGCACCGCCTCGCCGATCTGCCAGGGCGGTTCCGGCGCGCTCGTTTCGCTGCTGACCACGGGCAGGTTGGCGCTCTCGATCAGTCCGGACTCTGGCATGATGCTTCCTCTCAGGCTCCCCTCTCCCCCTCGCAGAGCCCGTCCCCGCGAAGGCGGGGAGGGAGATGCCGCAGGCAGAGGGGGTCCCGCTACGTCGGCGGCTCTGGCGCGTTGCAGAATCCCATCCCCCAGGCGCCCGCGCCCAGCATCCCGCCTACTGTTGGACCCAGCTCCGTTAGGTGAACCTCGTCCACGTTTAAGCGCGCAGTCGCCTTGTCCCGCAGTCGAGCCGCCGCCTCGGGCGCCAGCGCGTGGGTGACGACCAGGATCGAGGGTTCTCCACCGAGGATGTCCGCCGCCTGGTTGAGCAGCATCTCTTCGGCCTCCTCGGAATCGTCGGCCAGGTCGACCGCTTTGATCCGGTCGCGGGCGCGGAACACGGGCACGCCGAAATCCAGCGGACCCAGCCCGCTCGACGATGTGACCAGCGGCAGCTCTCCTGCGCGGTCCAGCCCATCGACATCCGCAGTGATCATGAAGATGTCCGCGCTGCCGGTCACGTGATCCAGTGCGGACTCGACCGCTTCCAGATCGCCGCCCGCCTGCGCGACCCGAGCAAGCGCCAGCGCAATCGCCGCCTGTCCCGCCGTCGAGCGCGGCGTCTGGTGGACGCGGACGTTCAGATTCTCGAAGTGGTTCATCCGCCGAGACGCGTACTCGGCGAAGTCGAACGAGGGACTGTTCGAGCCGAACGCCTGGCAGAGGCAGACGACGCCGTCGTCGTGGTCCTCGGCGGCCGCCTTGTAGACCGCCTCCCAGTTGTCGGAGTTGACGCCGTTGATGATCAGCGTCTCGCCGCCGGCCAGCGCTTCGTAAAACTCCTCGTGCGTCTGCTCGCCCTGTTGGTAGATGCGCGAGCCCAGGCTGTAGCCGACCGCCGCCGTGCGCAACCCCCGCTGCTCCAGCAGGTCCGCAGGCAGATCGACCGATGAATCACAGACGATGGCGACCGACATCTCGTCTCGCCTTCCCGGCCCGCGCATCCCCGCGTGGGCGCGGTCAGAATGCTAGCATCTTCGCACGCCACCCTAGTGACCGTGGCGGCGACTGATCAGGTTGGGAATCGCCCATGCGCCCGGCCTGAAGGACTGCGAGACCGACATGAAATTCGGCATCTTCTACGAACACTCCGTGCAGCGGCCCTGGACCGAGATCTCCGAGTGGCGCGCCTACCACCAGGCGCTCGAACAGATCTGCCTCGCCGACGAGCTCGGCTTCGACCAGGTCTGGGAGGTCGAGCACCACTTCCTCGAGGAGTACAGCCACTCCTCCGCGCCCGAGGTCTTCCTTTCCGCCGCCGCGGCGATGACGGAGAACATCCACATCGGCCAGGGCATTGCGCTCTGTCTGCCCCAGGTCAATCACCCCGCCCGCGTCGCCGAGCGCGCCGCCGCGCTCGACATCATCTCCAACGGACGCCTCGAGTTCGGCACCGGCCGCGCAGCAACCTGGACCGAACTGGGCGGATTCCAGGTCGAGCCCGACGACACCAAGGACATGTGGGACGAGGTGATTCGCGCCATTCCCCATATGTGGACCAACGAGATCGCCGGCTGGGACGGCAAGTACTTCTCGATGCCCGAGCGCGCCATTCTGCCCAAGCCGGTGCAACAGCCGCACCCGCCGATGTGGGTCGCCGTCTCCAGCCCCGAGACCGCGATCCAGGCCGCTGAGCGCGGCATGGGACTGCTCGGCGTCTCAATCGGTACGCCCGACCAGTACGAACAGCGCATCGCTGACTACCGCCGCGTGATCCGCAACGCCGACCCGGTCGGCAAGTTCGTCAACAACCAGGTCAACGGTGTCGGCTGGATGTACTGCGGCGACACCGACGAGGAGGCGCTCGCCCTGGGCGGCGCCGGCGCGGCCGCCTTCATGAGCGCCGCCGCCCATCTCGTCGGCGTGGGCAGCATCTATCCCTCGCCCGCCTACAGCTCGCAGGCCTCGGCGATCCAGCTCCGCAACCGCCCCGGCGACGTGATCAACCCGCTCCAGCAGGGCACGCCGATCGGCAATCCCGAAACCGTGATCAACGCGCTGCGCCAGTGGGAGGCGATCGGCGTCGACCGCATGGTCTTCCTGATCAACTTCGACCAGGTCGTGCCGCACGAGAAGATCCTCGAGTCGCTGCGCCGCTTCGCCGCCGAGGTGATGCCCGCCTTCGAGGAACCCGAGCAAGCCCCGCTGACCCGCCTGCCCGACTTCGGCGCGGTTGAAGAGGTCGGCCTGCTCGCCGCCGCCGGCGGCGACTAACCCGGACGTTTCCCCTCTCCCCCCGCGCAAGCGGGGGGAGATGCCGAAGGCAGAGGGGGGCACCGCACAAGTCGGCCGGATAGGACACGCAACTCGTCCACAGGCACCAGCAAAAGGAGCGAGCCATGGAACGCAGGAACTACTGGCAACGGATGCGACGATCGAGAATGAGCCGCCGTGCGCTCCTGCGAGCTTCGGGTCGCGCCGGGGTCGGCGCCGCCGGACTCGCGCTGGTCGGCTGCGGCGACGATGACGACGCCCAGCAGCAGGCTGCGGCGCAGGTCGAGCAGCAGGATCAGCCTCAGCAACAGCAGGCGCAGCAGCAGGCCATGCAGCAGCAACAGCAGCAGGCGATGCAGCAAGAGCAGGCTGAGCAGCAGGCCGAGCAACAAGCCCAGCAGCAGATGCAACAGGAGGCTCAGCCGCAAGAGCAGGCTGAACAGGCCCAGCAACAGCAGACGGTCGCGGTCGGCAATCGCCAGTACGGTGGCAACTATTCGTGGTACACGGCGCCGAACTGGGACGGATTCGACCCGCACCGAACCAATCTTGCGCACCCCTTCCAGGTGTTCAACGACTCCATGGGTCGCCTGGTCGAGATCTACGACAACGCGGGACCCGTCTACGGTCCGTATCTCTCATCCCTGCCCGAGGTGCCCGACGACGAGACGTACATCTTCAGGATGGATCAGGGCGCGCGTTTCTGGGATCGCTATCCGACCGAGGGCGGTCGTCTGTTCACCGCGCATGACGCCGAGGCCAACATTCAGCGGCAGATCGATGCGCTCGACGCGGACGGAGTGCCCGACGCCAGATTCCCGCGCCAGTCGATCTACGCGACCACGGCATCCATGGACGTTCCGGACGACATGACGCTGATCTGCAAGACCGCAGGCCCCGATGCGACATACCTTGAAGCGGTCCACATGCAGTGGTCCTTCATGACCTCGATTGAGGCGATGGAGCTGTGGGAACGGACCTGGATTGACGAACAGACGAACGTCGAGTTGGTCTCAGGCTGCGGGCCCTTCATTCCGACAATCTTCGAGCCTGAGACGCGCTTGCATCTCGAGCGCAATCCCGACTTCTGGATGTCGCTTGATGGTCAGCAGCTTCCCTTCCTTGATTCGTTCACCTGGGTGATCTTGAGCGATCAGACCGCAGCCGAGACCGCCTATCGCAACGGCGACCTGGACACCATCAGTCTCAACGCAGTGGCGATCGAAGGTATCGAAGCTGACTTCCCCGACCACATTCGCTATGACCGCGGCGTCGTCCTGCCGCTGATGATGCGGTTCAACTACAACCAGGAATGGGCCGACAACCCCTGGCTCGACCGTCGCGTGCCGTACGCCTTCCACGTGGCAATGGATCGCGACGCGATCATCGACGCGGTCTACCTCGGCAAGGGAAAGCCGTCCACGATTCAACACCTCAACTGGTACCACGGTTGGGCAATCGACCAGGATACGACGCGGACGCTGCCCGGCTATCGACCGAACAAAGATGACGACGTCCAGATGGCTCACGAACTGCTCGACGCTGCCGGCGTCGAACCGGGAACCGAGTACACCATGATCGTCGCCGACATCTTTGAGGGTCTCTACCCAGGCTCATCCGAGCTGTACCGCAACATGTACGAGAACTCCCTGGGTGTGGCGATCAACATCCAGCTCGATCCGTACGACTCCATCTTCGCCCAGCTCGCGACCGGCAACTTCCCCGGGCAGATGCCGATCTGGGTCGGTGCGGGCACGGGCGACCCGACATCCGCGTGGAATTCGCGCTACGTGCCGGGCGGCGGCGAGAACTGGGAGAAGTACGACTTCCAACCGGTCACTGACATCGTCCAAACCATGCGAGTCACGCTGGACGCGGAAGCGCGTCGCGAAATGGCGCGCGAGGTGTCGTGGATCCTGCTCGGCGAGGATGAGCGCTACGGACTTGACGGATTCGCGCCCTCGTCCGTGATGGGCAATGGCATCGACACGGGCATCTACTGGCCCTACCTCAATGTCCCGCCGCGCAGCCTCAACGTCTGGGAACGAGAAGGCTGGCACTGGCGGCGTGAGGTCTGGATGGACACCACCCATCCAGACTTCCCCGGCGCCCGCGCATAGCGACCGGTACCATCTCCCCCGCTCGGCGGGGGGGGGGGGGAGAAAGTAGAGTGCTTTTTAGGTTCCGCAACCCGAAACCGGAAACCCGCAAACAAAAAGCTGCGGAAATACGTGGCCCGTGCCCACGGG
>JAPPBK010000204.1 GCA_026705105.1 Chloroflexota bacterium
AGCGCTTGGCCTCCGCGTAGGCGGCGTCGCGGTCGTCGTCGATCATGACCGAGTGAAACGCGACCACGTCGAAATCGTCGGGTAGCTGGCGGCCGGCCTCGTCGGCATAGCGGCGGATGTCGGCCAGATACTCGCCGAGGAGATCAGACGTGAGCGTCGTCGACATCCAGCCGTCGCCCAGGCGGGCGACACGACGGAGGCCGCGCTCACGGTTGCGTGCGTCGTTCGGACCCGGGTTGGAGACAATCAAAATCGGGACCGGCCGCTGGATCGAGTGCGGCTCAATGGTCAGGTTGTCGAAGTCGTTGTACTTGCCGTGATACGACGCGTCGTCCTCCGACGTGAGCAGACGAATGATCTCAATCGCCTCCTCCATTCGCCCCGAGCGGGTGATGGGAGGGATGCAGAAGTGGTCGAACTCGGAGGCATCGGTGGCGCCCATGCAGGCAGCGAAGGTGAGCCGGCCGTTGGAGATCACATCAATCGCAGCAAGCTGATAGGCCAGCAGAATCGCCGGTCGCACCGGCGTCGTCGCAAAGCAGCCAGGCCCGATACGCACCCGCTCAGTCCGAGCCGCGAGCGCGCTCATCAGCGACAGAGCGTCCAACCGAGGCTTTGCCGTGATCGAGTCGCCAACCCAGACCGAGGTCCAGCGCTCGTCCTCGTCGACCAGGCGTGCCAGATCGTACATCTCCTCCAGCGAAGAGTCGCCGGTGACAACCCCGCGGTTGGTGAGCGTCAGTCCAAAGTTGGTCATGGGAATGCTCCAGTTCGTCTGGGCGGAGGGTAGCGATTGGCGCCTTCGGGATGCTCGGCTAGTGACCGTAGCTGAAGCCTGGATCGATGCCGAGCGGGATTTCCTCTTCGCCGTCCTTGAGCGGAGGACTGATGAGCTCCACGCCGAGCGCCGTTCCCAGAGGCACACCTGCAAAAGAAACCGTTTCGGTCTCATCGCCGTTAGGTTCGTACCGTTTCCACCAAGAACGATCCTCGGACCTCAAGACGACGATGTAGGCCCAGGCATCGGGTTGCCGCTGCCACGACACGACTACGGTGTCTCCGTCTTGGACGATCGAGAGTTCTTGTGGCTCGCCCAGCGTGGTCACCGACTGCGTCTCGGTCCACTGCAGGCCCTCAGGTTGAAGGAGTTGTTCAGGCCATACGTAGCGGGCGACCTGATACTCGTATGTCGTGAGCGGGGCCAACCCATCGAGTGTGCCGCTGCAGGTCCAGTAGTCGCCGTGGTGGGTGACCGGGAAGTCGAGTATGTACGACCAGTGTTCTGACTCTTCGGAACGCCAACGCAGGACTGCCAGAAACCGGCCTCTGCAACCCGTCCAGGCCACCAACACACGATCTCGATAAACGTTGCGTAGTCCAAGATTGACGTCGAACGGCTCTGCCCCCTCGTCGTACCAATGGCGCCAAACTTGCCGATGTCCAAGCAGGTGACCAGCTTCCTGCCGGCTCGCATCGATGACCGAACCGCGGATGCTCTGCATCAGACCATCGGTCCCTACTCGGCAATCCACCACCGTGGAGCCGCGTCTCTGTTCAGTCTCAAATCCCAGCCGGTCGTCGACCGACAACGTGAACGGCGGAACGCCGCCAGAGATTGACCACATGATGGTCAGGGACGCTTGCTCTGCCGGCGGACACGGCGAACTCTCGGCAGTCAGGGTCAGATCCAGCGGATCCGGAGGCAGATCTATCCGGTGCCAGTGAGTGAAGCTGCGGCCTATCTCTATCGAACCATCTAGCAGCGCGGCAACGCTTGCCGCAACGACCAGGTCAGTCGGTTCGAGAAGCATCTCCATGCTGGTCTGGCGTCCAACATCCAACACCTCCTCGGCACCCTCGTTGCGAGCGACATAGACCCGATACCCGACAACATCCGTGTCATCGGCCGGAGCCTCCCAGTGCAGCTTGAGCGAGTCACCGTACTCGACGAAGCGAACAGGAAAGAGCGATCTGGTGACGCTCGGAACGTGAGCTTGCTCCGACCACGGCGTCCAGTCACCGCCTCGCAAGAGGCGCATACGCACCGCGTCGGGGACGAGACCGCGGGCCGTGCTGATAGAGATCCAACCGCTGCGTGATTCGCGGGTGATCGGTCGATCTCCTTCTCTCCAGGAGAACTCGGCCAGATCGCCGTCTTGGTAGTCCCATACGTAGGTCCAAGACCCTGGGCGAGGATCTTCGTGGTGCCAACCCCATCTGAACGCATCGAACTGCGGCGCATCGGGCGCCGGACCTTGCGTGAGAAGGTCTGGATCGTATGTCGGGACGTGGAGTTCCACTTCTGCTGTTCCCGGAGGTGTAGTACGCGTCTCTACAGTAACGACGAACGATCCACCCCCAACCCTCTGCGCGAGCGGCAAGAGCGCGTATGTCTTACCAGCCGGTACGATTTGGCATTCACGGGCGTATGCCCGCTCGGGTGGTTCCGCGCAGACGGTGGTCTCGAAGCGCGCCCCTGATTCAGGTGGTGTCCAGGTAACTTCCATTACGTCTCCAATGAAGGATGCCGCAACATCAGCAGGGGACCACATGGTTCGCTTCCATTCATGCGGAGCAGTCTCAGTGCGGATCTCGAAGCGATGCTGTTCCCGCGCATATCCCCAGCCATCACGGTCATGTAGGTAGACCTCAATGCGATACAAGGTGTCGGGAAGTAGGTCAGTGAACTGCGTACTGAACAACGGACCTGTGTCAACCCAACGTCGCTGTGAGTAGCGAGATCCGCGACCCTCTACAGCAAACAATCTGGCTCCAAGGCTCAATCCGTCAATGTGCGGTCCCCACTGCAGGAAGATCGAATCGTGGGTTGCCTCGGCTTGAAGGTTCTGAGGAGGTACGTTGGTGATGACGAGTGCACTTCGTGACCACTCCAGAGCTTGAGGCGACTGCAGGTCGAGAGCGTGAAGGAGCTGGGCGGCCTGCAGTTCGAGGCGCTCTCCTGCCGCCGATGTCTTGACCTTCCAAGAGTGCCGGAATGTCCATGACTCCGGCTGGTCTGGTCGAAAATGCTCGAACTGCCAGTCGCCGCTTCCTGAGTTGCGCCAGCGAATGCCGAAACTGTCGGCTCGCTGTTCCGTGTTCCGGTATGGAGCGCCCCACTCGGCTGTGAGTGTCGCAATCTGAGACCTAACCAACCCACTCTCGACGCGGAGGCGGATAGGCGCCGGCAACGGACGCACCA
Source organism: Chloroflexota bacterium (assembly GCA_026705105.1). Classification (GTDB taxonomy): domain Bacteria; phylum Chloroflexota; class Dehalococcoidia; order Bin125; family Bin125; genus Bin125. The sequence goes on from JAPPBK010000204.1 coordinate 3,203, forward strand.
AGAGATGCTCGGCGACGGCATAGGCGCGATTCCCTGCCGCGTCGGTGACGCTGACGATCATGCGCTGGATATCTTCGTTGCCGGGCGGTCCCGGACGGGTCCAACCTGCCGATGCTCGACACGGGATGTAGTGCGGCTCTGACAACTGCCCGACCGTTTGTCCGTCGACGGTGAGCTGGTAGGGCGCCTGGCCTCCCTGGATGTCGTAGTCGAGTGTGGTGACGGAGCCGACGGTGCAGGTCTCGCGGGCGGGCTGGACTGCGAGACTCAGGGGTTCGGAGTCGTCAGGGCCGGCGACTGCGCCGCCGAGCAGCAGCCACAAGACGATCAGCGGCACAAGGGCTGCGGGCCAGCGACGTCGCATACATTCAGGACGCTCGCGGAGCCGACGAGGTTCCCTCGCTTACGCGGTCACTCCGGCGAGGGCGAAGTTGCGGACGAGGTCGGCGAGGGCGGCGGGGGCTTCGAGGTCGGCGATGTGGCCGCTGCCCGCGAGCTGCACCGACTGCGCACCAGGGATCGCGGCCCGCCAGATGTCGCCCATCTCGTGCGCGACGACGTTGTCGTGCTCGGAGGTGGCGATCAGCGTGCGCGTGTCGATCCGCACGAGGCGTCGGCCGACGCCGGTGTCGGGGATCGGCCAGAGGAACTTGGCCGAGGCGCGCAGGTCGAGCAGTTCCTCGACGTATGCGTCCATCGGGTCGCGGTCGGCCATCAGCAGCTCGTTGCGTTTCTCGGGGTCGCTGAACAGGACGGCGGTGGGGAAGCCGGGGTGTTGCGCGAACGGGTCCTCGCCGGGATGATTCTCGGACCAGAGGCCGAGCGGGTTGACCAGGGTCAGCGACTGCACCATGTCGGGCCTGATGGCGGCGATCTCCGCGCCGATCCATGCGCCGATGCTGACGCCGACGACGTGGGCCGAGCCGACGCCCAGCGTGCTGAGCAGGTCGACGTTGAAGAGCACCAGGTCGAGACCGTCGCGGACGCCGGGCAGGTCGTCCTTGGCCGGACCCCAGCCGGGCTGATAGGGCGCGACCACTCGGAAGTCGTTGGCCAGCGTCTCCAGCGCCTCTCCCCAGCGCGGAATGCCGGTGATCGGGTGGAGGAAGAGCAGAGCCGGCGAGTCGGCGTCGCCGCCCTGCCAGACGTGGGCGGTCTGGCCGCCGGGGGTGAGGTCGAGGGTCTGCAATTCAGCCATCAGTTCACTCCTGCAAGATCGCGCCTGGGCGCGCGTGTGTGTTGCGTCGCTATCGGTCGAGGCGACCAGTGGTCCTCGTGATCTTCCCACAAGTGTCGCAGACGCGGGATTACCTGCTCAGCAAAGAGGCGCGTACTGCGCAGGGTGAGGTCGTGGGTCATGTCACCGACGTGGAAGACGCCGATCAGGTGCGCGGCGCGGAGCGACGTGACGAGGTGCTCCAGTTGCTCGGTCACGGTCTCGGGTGAGCCGGCGGCCAGCGAACCGATGTCGAGTCGTTCCTGCCAGGTCGGGATGCGCGGCGGCCGCGGATTGGCCAGTTCCTGCATCGTCTGTGCGGCGCGCTCGCGGATGCCGCGCTCCGTGCGCCAACCCGGGGCCTCGGTCCAGCCGGGGAAGTCGTCCAGCGTGTGGCGCGAGGAGTACTCGAAGTGCGGTTCGTAGCGTTGCTGCGCTTCATCGTCCGTCTCGGCGACGACGATGGTCTGCGAGACCGCGCCCTGGAATGGGTTGGGCTCGACGCCACGCGCTGCAATCCGCGACCAGAAGCCGTCCATCGCCGCCTGCGCGGGCGCGATGCCGCGGCTGGCGAGGCAGACGTAGTTGTAATCGCGTTCGGCGCAGAAGTCCCAGGTCTCGGAAGAGATGCCGTCGGCCGGAATCCAGATAGGCGGATGCGGCTGTTGGATTGGCCGCGGCCAGATGTTGACGTAGCGCAGTCTGGTCGACTCACCGCGCCAGGCGAAGACATCCGGGTCCTGCCAGGCGCGCAGGATCAGGTCGTGGTGCTCGCGATAGACGCGGCGGAACTCGGCAGGGTTTGCGCCGTAGGCGAAGTTGGTGTCCATTGGCGTGCCGAGCGGGAACCCGGCGACAATGCGGCCGCCGGAGAGGACGTCGAGCATCGCGATCTCCTCTGCCGCGCGGGTCGCGGGGCGGTAGAGCGCGATCGACATGCCCAGCATGATGATCGCGGCGCGGCTGGTACGCCGCGCCAGCGCGGCAGCCATGAGCTGCGGCGAAGGCATCAGTCCGAAGACGTTCTGATGGTGCTCGTTGACGATCAGACCGTCGAAGCCGACCTGCTCGGCGTACTCCATCTGGTCGAGGTATTCGTGGTAGAGACGTCCGCCCTCGACCGGGTCGTAGACCGATGCGTCGGCGTCGACCCAGACGGAGCGGTTGCGGTCGCGGAAGTCGGCCGGCAGATGCGGCCAGGGCATCCCATGGAACCAGTGGAACTTCATGCGCGCTAGGGCCTCAGCCGCGCCAGACGACTTCTGCGGGGCGGCGTTCGGCCGGCATCTCGCGCATGTCCTCGGGCGGATAGCCGATGTAGAGGTAGGCGACGATGCGGTCATGTTCGCCGATGCCCAGCCAGCGCTTGGCGGCGGAGTTCTCGGCCAGCGCCCCTGTGCTCCACTTGGAGGCCAGTCCGCGCGAGGTGGCGGCGAGCATCATGTTCTGCACGGCGCAACAGACGGCGGCGTAGTCCTCGCGGTCGCGGATTGGATCGTCCAACACCGCCTGCTGGGTGACGGCAATGAAGCTGGGCGAGCGCATCAGCTTGCCGCGCGGGTCCTTGGCGAACTCGCCGCCGCCGGCCAGGATCGCCTCGCACATCTCCTCACGAGCCTGTCCCGAGACCACGTGGAAGCGCCAGGGCTCGGTGTGCTTGTGATTGGGCGCCCAGCGGGCCGCCTCGATCAGTTCCTCGACGACCTCCGGGGCGACCGGTCGCTCGGAGAACACACCGATCGTGCGGCGGTCCTTGATCGCGGTATCGACGTCCATTGTTTGCTGCCCTCGTTGATTCCAAGTTCTGACGTAAACCTGCTCACAGCATACGATCACGGAACATGATTCGCGCGGGCATCGGTCAGACGTTCGAGGCGTTCGGGGGGTCGGCGGAACGCACTGGGACATGAGGACGCCGTACATCGAGGGCAACGCCTG
>JAPPBK010000354.1 GCA_026705105.1 Chloroflexota bacterium
GGTGCATGGTCTCCATCGAGGAGCCGCACTGGCGGTTGGAGTCGAAGGTGCAGACTGACTCGGGCAGGCCGGCCAGTCGCACGATGTGGTTGGCGCCGATGCCGGCGAGTTCGGCCACGCCGCCGACGCAACCCATGCCGACGTCCTCAATGTCGTGCGGGGAGAGCTGCGGGTAACGGCTCAGGAGCTCCTGCAACACCTGGACGCCGACGGCGTCCATCCGGGTCGCCGTGAACGCGCCGCGTCCGCCTCGCGTGAAGGCGGAACGAGCGCCGTCAACGATGACGACATTCTGCATTTCCATCGTTCAGTTTCCTCTCACTGAGGCGCCCAGTCAGCGGGGCGCCCGGTTTCTGAAGGTCAATCGGCAGTGTAGCCGCTCACGCAACTTGCAGGTGCAACGCCGACCGGATCGGCGACAACGAGTGAGCTGTCCAGTTCGAGCGGCCAAGGTTCAGGCCAGTCGTGGGATGGTCGCGGGCGGCTACCGCTAGTTGTCGGAGCGCTCAACAACGCCCAACTGCTCGAGCAGCTCCGGATTCCCGCGCAGCACACGTTGCAGAATCTCGCCGGTCATGATTCGCGGACGAATCAAATGAACGGCCGGTCCAGTGACCGCACTGTTGCGGCTGACGTCGCTGGACGCCACCAGCGCGCCCTCGTTGGATTCCAGCAGCATGGTCGCGACCAGCGCCCGCGCTTGAGCTTGTCCTGCCGGATTGACCAGGAACAGCACATCACCCGCGATCAGCGAACGTATGGTCAGTGCGCTACCCGCGGCCACGGCGCCCACGACCTGACCGTCAGCTGCCGCGACCGCCGACGCCACCAGGGCGTCGTTCAGAACCAGGATGGCTCCGGCGTTGTGTTCGCTCACCGACGCGGCGATGGCAACGGTCGCTGCGGCCGTGTCAGTAAAGGATTCCGGCGACAGATCCAATCGCTGGACCTCGCCCTCGTATGCTGCAGCCAGACCGTCACAGCGTTGGGCCAGGCCGACGTTCTCCGGCTCATGCACGACGCAGAGCACCGTCCCGCTGACTTCCGCCGCGTTGAACTGGATGCCGGCGTTCTCTCCGGCGGCCGTGTCGTTGAGCCCAACGTGTTGTCGGCTACCCAGCGAACCGGCCAAATCGGCTCCGGAATTGAAGGTCATGAAGTATGCGCCGGATTCACTCGCCGCGTTGGCCGCGTCTCGCAGCTCTTCGGCGCCGGGAATGGTGGTGGCGATGAATGTGGCCCCGCGCGCAGCGCAGCCGCTAATCGCAGCCGCCTGGTTCTGAAGCTCAGGCTCGGCGTGGATCTCCAGGTTGGCGAGGCCGACACGGAGCGCCAATCGAGAGACCGTCGCGTCGAAGATGCGCCAGAACGGGTCGCCGGCAGCGCCGTGATGGACGATGCAGTTCAGAGCACCGATCGGCTCCGTCTCGACGCCGACGGCAGAAGAGACACGCCATTCACCGGTGGAGTCCGGCGACAGGAACCGATGCTGGGGCAGTTGTCGCTCACCCCAGCCGTCGGTCCCGTACTGCTGCACTGCGACCTCGACCTTACCGTCGTCGTGGCGAATCGCAGCGACCCGGACCTCGCTCTCCCCTTGCGCTGCCAGCGCGAGACCGGCAACGATGCCAATCACTCCGACCAGCCCAAGACTGACGAATCGCCATCCGTTCCGCAGTGTTTCGCTCGCTCCTAGGCAATCCAGTGTTGGCTTCGAGATAACTCTGTTCTCGTCTGAGGACCGTCAAGAACAAGGATCGTACACGGTAGATCGGACGGGGTAGCTCACCGGCCGGCAACTTGTCAGCCCGGGGATAACCGGGACGCCGGCGACCGAAACGATCACCTGGAGCATCTCGAGCAAGGCATTCCGCTTCGCTAAGGAGCCAAACGAACCGCGCCGGACCCGTGAGGGCCCGGCGCGGCGCTTGGTTCCTGCCCAGGCAGGAATGACGGATCGTGGCCCGGGTACTACACCTCGAAGTCGTAGACCTTCATCGCGTTTCGCTGGAGGACGTTGAGCAGGTCTTCCTCGGGCAGGACGCTGAGGACTTCCTCGACGTGCTGCTTGGGGTTGCGGGCGATGCTGTTCGGTCCCGGCGACATCGAGGTCGGGTGCGGGAAGTCGGTCTCGAACATGAAGTTCTCGGAGCCGAACTGCTCGATCGCCTTGATCACCGAGTCTTCCTCGAACCAGAAGCAGCCGTAGCACTGTCGGCGGAAGTACTCGGAGGGGAGCAGGTCCATCTCGGGGTGCTCCTCGCGGCAACCGGAGTTGAGCCACTGCCAGTCCATCGCCTCGAGCAGGTAGGGGATCCAGCCGACGCCGGATTCGACCGAGACGAATTTCAGGTCGGGGAAGCGGTGGCACATGCCCCCGAGGATGATGTCGAGAATGGCATTGGAGTTGTCGAGGAACAACTTGACCGTGATCTTGGCATACGCGGCCTGGCGTCCGTTGTCGACGTTCGCGTCGCGGACCTGGGTGAGGTCGCCTGAGCCAATGTGGAAGTTGACCGATAGTCCCATGTCCTGGGCCTGGTTCCAGAGCGGATCCCAGTGCGTATCGGTGATCCGGGGCAGGCCGAAGGTGTCGGGCTGGTTGGTCATCAGCACGCCCTTGTGGCCGCGGTCGTAAGCGCGCTGCATTTCGTCGACGCAGGCCTGCACGTCCCAGAAGGGCATGGCCATGATCGGGATGAAGCGCGACGGTTCGACCGAGGTCCACTCGACGAGGAAGTCGTTGTAGGCGCGGACGCAGTCGAGGCGCAGTTCGTCGTCAGTGAGCTGCAGGAAGTTGCCCGAGCCGAAGCCGCCGACGTTGGGGTACACGACCTGGGCGTGCATGCCGTACTCGTCCATGCGCTGCAAACGCTCGTGGATTTCCCAGGAGCCGTGGTCGGCTTCCTTCAGGCTGGGCGGGTGATTCGGCGGCGGCGACTTCCAGCCGGCCATGGCGGCGCCGGCGGTGGGCATAAACTTCTTGCCGCCCATGACCCAGCGGTCCTCGTTGATCTCTGGGTCGAAAATCACGTGGGGCACGAGGTCGCCCCACTTTCTGGTCGAGATGCGATCCGTCCACAGCGTCTCCGGCTCGGAGACGTGGGTGTCGGAATCGATCACCTTGATTCGGTCGCAGATCATCTCAGCCATCGCAACAAGTCCCTTTCGCTGGCGAGATCGGAAGTGTCGTCAGGTTAGCACTGGCGGACGGCCGAGTGTGGCATTGAATGAGGCCTGGAGCCTGCGTAGGCTGCACTTAGTTCGCGCACTCGAAACAACGTCTGCATGGCATTGCGGCAATCTACGGCGGACGGTCCCACCGCTGACGAGCAGCGGCCGCTGGGCATCGACCTGCCGGTTCGGACCAAGCGGCTGATCATCATCGGTGCGATGCTCGGCATGTTCATGGCTGCGCTCGAACAGAGCGTGGTCAGTCCGGCGATGCCGCAGATCGTCTCGGACCTGGGCGGCCTGGAGCTGTACCCGTGGCTGGTGCAGTCGTTCATCATGGCCCAGGTCGTGACGATCCCGATCGCGGGCACGCTGAGCGACACCTTCGGGCGCAAGCCGGTCCTGCTGACGGGCATGACGGTCTTCCTGATCGGCTCGGCATTGTGCGGCTTTGCGCCGGGCATCTATGAGCTGATCGCGTTTCGGGCGGTGCAGGGCGTGGGCGCCGCGATCCTGATGACGGCGACGTTCTCCGTGATCGGCGACCTCTATGCGCCTGCCGAGCGCGGCCGATTCATCGGGTTGTTCGGAGGCGTGTTTGCACTCAGCAGCCTGATCGGCGCGCCGCTGGGCGGAGTACTGACGGAGGCGCTCAACTGGCGTTGGGTCTTCTGGATCATGCTCTTCCTGGGCCCCGTGGTGCTGAGCGTCGTGGCGTTCAGGATGCCCTGGCTGCGGCCTCCGAAGCGAGAGTTCAAGATCGACGCGGTCGGCGTGCTGACGCTGTCGGTCACGCTGATCCCGGCGATGGTTGCCTTGAGCCTGGCCTCGCAGTGGGGTTGGCTTGCGCCGCAGACTCTGGCTCTGTTCATCGTCTCCGCGATTGGGCTGTTGATCTTCATCCGTGTCGAGCAGCGCGCAGAGCAGCCAATTGTGCCCCTGCAGTTGTTCAAGATTCAGACCATCGCGACGGCCGCCGTGGTCAACTTCTTCATCGGCGTCGGGATGATGGGTGTGTTCGTCTACCTGCAGTTCTATCTGCAGGTGGGGATCGGCGTCGATGCGGCGACGGCGGGACTGGTGATGGGGCCGATGATCCTTGTCTCGGTCACGGGGTCGATCGTGTCCGGACAGATCATGTCGCGGACGGGTCGCTACAAGTACCTGGCGTTGACCGGCTCGCTGATGATGTTCGGTTCGATGTTGCTGCTCTCGACGATGACTCGGGAGACGACGATTCCCGGCGTCCTGGGTCGGATGTTCATGTTCGGGATCGGCATGGGGCTGATGATGCCGGTGATGTCGATTGCGTCGCAGAACGCGGCCCCGCAGAAGTTCCTGGGCATCGTCTCGGCGTTCAGTCAATTCTTCCAGCAGGTGGGCGGCGTGATCGGCATTGGCGTCGTCGGCGCGCTGTTCAACGCGCGGCTGGCGAACGGACTGATGGAGCGGTTGACTCCGGATCTGGTCGAGGTGATCGAGCCGGAGAAACTCGTCGATCCGATTTTCCGTGAATCGCTGGTGCAGGATCTGGGGCCCGAGGTCTGGGCGGTCGCCGAGCCGCAGGTACAGACGGCGGTGGCGGCGGCGATCACGGACAACTTCCTGCTCGCTGCGGCGATCGTGTTCATTTCGGTGCTGGCAATCCTGCGGATGCGGGAGATACCACTGCGCAGCGGCAACATGCCGCCGGGCGTGAACGTCGAACGCCCGGAAACGCCAGCGGGTCCGGTCGCAGAGTTGGTCTCGGAGCAGTCCAGAGTGATCGATTCTCCGATCCTGGAGCCGAAATCTCACGCCGCGGGAAACGGGCGGGCGGCACTGCTGGAGTTGCATGATCTGCAGCTACGCGGCCAAGCTGATCTGCAGCTGCGCGGCCAGGCGGCGTTGTTGTCCGAAGCTGACCCTGCTCCGGCACCCGTCGGGGCCGAACGACCAAGTGTGCGCCGGGTGATGATCGCGGGCGCAATGATCGGGGCCGGCGTCGGACTGGCGATGTCGCTGGTGTCGGCCAGGAATGGTCCGCGCTAGGCGGGAAACTCCGAGGCGACGACGGCGAAGGCCTCGTCGGAGGCTTCCAGGGTGTGGGCGATGTCTTCTTCCGTGATCGCGGTGGAGAGGAATCCGTTGTGGACGGGGTGGAGGTAGACGCCGCGCTCGGCGAGTTCCGACGAGAACCTGTACGCGCGAGGGACGTCCCGGGTTGACATGTCGTCGCCGTCGAAGAGCATCAGTGGGATCGAGACAGGACCGGTCTGTCGGATACCGACGCCGTGCGAATCGGCGGCCTGCTGCCAGCCCGATCGCAGGGCGCTGCCGATCCGCTCGAGGTGGGCGATGCCGTCGGTTTCGAGCATTGTCTCGATCGTCGCTTGCGCGGCGGCCATGGGCGCGCCGGTGAACCAGTAGGAGCCGGTGCCAAACGTGTTCGCGACCGCCTCGGTCAGGCTCTCCCGACCCATCAGCGCCGAGATTGGGTGGCCGTTGCCGATCGCCTTGCAGTAGGCGCTGAGATCCGGGTCGACGCCGAGCAGGGCCCAACTCCCGGCCATGTCGATGCGGAAGCCGCCGCGCACGTCGTCGAGGATCAGCACGATGCCGTTGGCGTCGCAGAGTTCGCGCACGCCGCTGGCGAACTCGACGGTAGGCAGTTCCTGGTCGAAGCCGACATCGTGTTTGAAGGCGGAGACGATGATCGCGGCTGCATCGCCATCCGCCGCTCCGATGGCCGCCCGGACCGAGGCGAGATCGTTGTACTCGTACTCGCTGGTGCCGTCGGCCTGGAGCGCCATGCCGCCGCCGTTGATCCAGGTGGGCGACGCGCCGTGATAGGCGCCGTGCGCTCTCAGGACGGTCTGCCGTCCGGTCGCGGTCCGAGCGACAGACGCCGCGAAGACCGTGGCGTCGGTGCCGTTCTTGGCCATCCAGGCCCAGTCGGCCCAAGGTGTGATCTCGACGAGCAGTTCGGCCAGCTCGACCATCTTGGCCGAGGGTCCGTTGAAGCAGTCGCCATGGTCCTGCGCCTCAGCGGCCGCCTGGTCAACGGTCGGGTGCCGGTAGCCGAGCAGAATCGGTCCGTAGGCGCAGAGGTAGTCGATGTACTCGTTGCCGTCGACGTCCCAGAGGTGCG
>JAPPBK010000036.1 GCA_026705105.1 Chloroflexota bacterium
CGTCGTTGTTGAGGAGTGTCTGGATCGCGCCGCCCAGCTCGATCAGGTTGTGGGGCGGGATATCGCAGGCCATGGCAACAGCGATCCCGGCCGCGCCGTTGAGCAGCAGGTTGGGCGCGCGACCCGGTAGTACTGTCGGTTCGTTCAGCGATTCGTCGAAGTTCGGAGCAAAGTCGACCGTGTTCTTGTCGAGGTCGGCAAGCATCTCCTCGGCAATCCGCGACAGTCGCGCTTCCGTATAACGCATCGCCGCGGGTGGATCGTTATCTATCGAGCCGAAGTTTCCCTGACCATCAATCAACGTGTGACGCAAGGAGAAGTCCTGCGCCATACGTACCATCGCGTCGTACACGGGTTGATCGGAGTGCGGGTGATACTTACCGAGCACCTCGCCAACAATACGCGCGGACTTGCGGTGAGGCTGGTTGGCCCGCATGCCCAGATCATCCATTGCATACAGAATGCGCCGTTGTACCGGCTTGAGACCGTCTCGCGCGTCGGGCAGCGCTCGAGAGATGATTACGCTCATGGCGTAGTCGAGATACGACGAGCTCATCTCCTCGACGAGTGTGCGCGTTGGCAGATCGGGTGCGGTTTGCTCAGTAACCAAGCGTCAACTCCGAATGTCTCTTCTGAGCTAACATTCTAGCACAGAGCAGACATAAATTCAGGATTTAAGCGATGCTGCGCAGGCTCGCGTGATATCGCTCGCCAGTCTTCGGGAATTGGACTTGGGCACGCATCAGCGCTCTCGATTTGCAGTCCCGATTGCTGTCTGCCGGGCGGCCGAAACACGTCGAGCCATTGCACCGAATCGTCGCAACAGAGCAACGCATCGAACCACCAGGCGAAGACGACGGCCGGCTTTCGCCAGTGCGGGGGAATCAGCGCTGCATCGGCGAGCGACTCGCCGCCGACGAGCGCGTATCGCGATCCCTCGCTCGCCGAGATGAGGTTGAGCTGGTCGAGCGTCAGCCACTGCAGCCAGGTCAGACAGACTGCGCCTGGTCGGCTGGCGAGCGTGACCGGCACGTAGCCCTTGCGCGATCGCACCGGACAGTAGGCGACGTCGAAGCCGCGCAGGATCGTCGGGACGAGGGGGATGCCCTGCAGATCAGCGACCGTCCCGTCGAGCTTGTCTGCGAGCTGGCGCGGGTACGCGTTGCTGCCGACCGCAAGCACGGGCACGCGCCCCCTGGTGTCGATGGGACGGCTCAGCGGGAAACACTTCCCGGCGCGGTAGAGCTGCGGTCCCCGGTTGGCTCGATTGCGAGCGTCGGGATAGAGCCCCGGGACCTCGGTCAGGGGCGGCCAGGTTCGCGTGTAGGTCGGGCGAGGCATGGCCACACGCTAACGCTCGATGCCACTAGCCGGAGTCGGCGATAGGCTCACCTGCGGAGCAGGAGAGCGAGGACTTGACCATGATGCGATATCGCAAGCTGGGCCGTACCGGTCTGGTCGTGTCGGAGATTGGCCTAGGCGGCGGCGGGATCGGTCACGTCTGGGGCGAGACCACCGACGACGCCATCGCGGAGACGATTCAGTTGGCGATGGACGAAGGGATCAACTTCTTCGACGTCGCGCCCAGCTACGGCGCCGGAGCGGCGGAGCGCAACCTGGGACGGTCGCTGCTAGAGGCGCCGAGCGGAATCGGCCGCGACATGCTGGTCGCGACCAAGGTCTCCCTGAGTGAGGACGACCTGGACGACATCCCAGGCGCTGTGGAACGCGGCATCCATGAGTCGCTCGAACGATTGCGCCGTGAGCGGATCGATGTCTTCCAGTTGCACAACACGATCACGTCCGAGCGGGGACACTTCCGCCGCTCGATTTCGCTGGACGATGCGATGCTCGCGGTCGAGACGCTGCAGCGTTTGAAGCAGGACGGACTGACACGCTTCGTCGGCATCACCGGCATGGGCGAGGCTGAGCGCGTGCGCGAGGTCCTGCGCCGAGCCGAGCTGGACACGGTGCAGTGCTACTACAACCTGCTCAACGACTCGAACGCGCGACCGCTGCCGGCGGGTTCCAGCTTGCACGATCACGGTCAACTGTTGCCGCTGGCCGCGGAGTTGGGAGTGGGCGTGATTGGGATTCGCAATCTCTCGGGCGGGGCGCTATCCGGCGGGCTCGACCGGGAATTCGATCCACAGTCGCTGGTGGCCATGGACGCCAGGCGAGCAGAGGCACTGCGGTTCCTGGAAGCGGAGGGCATACCGTTGTCGCGCTGGTCGGCCAGGTTCGCGTTGCAGCAGCCGGCGATCTCCTCGGTTGTGCCCGGTGTGAAGAACAGCGACGAGCTCGCCGACCAAATCGCGGCCGTGGACATGGCGGACGCCGACGACGAGCAACTCGCTCGGATCGACGCCCTGCGGGCCCGCGATTTCGGATTGCCGCAACCGGACGATCGCGTGTTGTAGGCGCGTGTTGTAGGCGCAACAGGCGTCTGCGCCGTTGACGCCCTCGTAACGTAGTTCCGCCGAGCGGTTGTAGCCTGATTGCAGAGTGGAAGGGCGATCTGTGAGCGAGACCGAGATCCCGGACATCGTGATCCGCCGCCTGCCGCTCTATGCGCGCGAACTGGGCTTGCTGGCGGGCGAGGGACGAGACTTCATTTCATCGCAGGAGCTGGGGCAGCGGTTGGGCGTGACGCCTGCGCAGATTCGCAAGGACCTGTCGTACTTCGGCCGCTTCGGCAAGCGTGGCCGCGGCTATGAGGTGGTGGGGCTGCGCGAACGCCTGCGCACCATCCTCGGGTTGAACGGGCGGGTGAAGGAGATGGTGCTCGTGGGCGTGGGGCGTCTGGGACACGCCGTGCTGGGCTACGCCGGGTTTCGGCGCGGCGGTTTCGAAGTCGTGCGCGTCTTCGACTCGGATCCCAACCAGATCGGTCGGATGATCGACAATCACTACGTCGCCGATGTCGCGACCTTGCCTGAGTACTTGCAGCGCAGCCGAGTCGCGATGGGCATCGTCGCCGTGCCGGCGGCGGCGGCGCCTTCGGTGGTCGAGATGCTGGTCTCCGGCGGCGTCCGCGCGATCCTCAGCTATGCGCCGATCACCACCAGCGTGCCGCGCGGCGTGCACCTGCGACAGATCGATCCGGTGATGGAGCTGGAGAGCATGGCCTACTACCTCGAAGCGCCGTTCGATGGTTATGTCGAGGATCACCAGTAGGCGGGGTAGTCGGGGTAGGCGAGGCGGCCCCTGAGCTATCGAGCCTCAGCTCCGGCGAGCGCGCTCTCCGGAGCGAGCAGGTTGGGTCCGACGATATCGAGGTTGTCCAATGCTTCGGCCGAGCCGAGTGCGACTGCGTCCTCCGCGTTGTCGGCGATCGTGACCGGGATGCCGATCTGATCGGCGAGGTAGAGGTCGATGCCCTGGAGTCGTGCGGCGGCGCCGGTCAGCAACATGCCGCGGTCGATGATGTCGGCGGTCAGTTCCGGCGGCGTGCGCTCCAGCGTGCTGCGTGTGACTTCGACAAACGTCTGCAGCACCTGTTGAATCGACGGCACCAGCTCATTGGGCGTAATCGCAACGCTGCGCGGCATGCCGGTGGCCTGGTCGCGGCCGCGCACCTCGGCGCGCATCGGCTCGTCGACCGGCACGGCCGAACCGGAGGCGAACTTGAGTTCCTCGGCCGTCGGCTCGCCGATCAGCAGGCTGTGTCGGCGTTTGACGTGCTCGGCGATGGTCTCGGTCAACATCTGTCCGCCGACGCGCGCGGACTCCCAGACAACGACGCCGTACAACGAGAGCACGGCGGCCTCGGACCGTCCCGCGCCGAGGTTGCCGATCAGCGTGCCACGCGCGTCGCCCATCGGCACGCCGGCGCCGATTGCGGCGGCCAGCGGATTGGCGATCAGGTGCGCGGGACGCCGCGCCCCGGCCTGCTCGGCCGCGTCGCGGACTGCCCGCTGCTCGACGTTGGTGACGCCGGCGGGCGTCGCGATCATCACTTCCGGCCGGACCAGGTTGAACCGTCCGATGACCTGGCCCATGTAGTAACGCAAGAGCGCTTCGACGATCCGGTAGTCGTCGATCACGCCCTCACGCATCGGGTTGACTACGGTCACGGATTCAGGCGTGCGGCCGACCATGTTGGCGGCATCGCTGCCGGCGGCCAGCACGGCGTTCTCGGCGCTGGAGAGCGTCACGACGGTCGGCTCGTCGACCACGATGGTGCCGCCGCGACCGGGTACGGCGATGCGCAGTCTGGATGTGCCGAGGTCAATCCCGAGTCGTTTGGTGAAGAGCATGGCGTCCTATGGCTCGATTGATCTGCTACCAGGTGACGGTCCGTCGCGGGGGCGGTCAGGGATTCAGTGTATCGAGGCCTGGCAGTTGCTCAATGTCCGCGCCCAGAGCGCGCAACTGTCCCGGCAGGTCCGCATAGCCTCGGTCCAGGTGCTCGACACCGTAGATGCGGCTTTCCCCCTCTGCTGCCAGCGCCGCGACGATCAGTGCGGCGGTCGCGCGAATGTCGCTGCCCCGCACCAGCGCCGCCGAGAAGGGGGTCGGTCCGATAATCACCGGAGCCGCGCCGCCGGCGATGATGTTGGCCCCGAACTTGCGCAGTTCGTCGAGATGCTGCATCCGGTTCTCGAAGACGCGCTCGTGGACGATCGACGTGCCGTGGACCTGGGTCAGCAACGCCGTGATGGGGGCCTGAAGGTCGGTGGCGAAGCCGGGATACGGCAGCGCCTGCAAGTTGGTCGCTTGCAGTGCTGCGTCCGCGTCGACGCGGATGTCGAGTTGATCTGGACCGCGCCGAACGTCGACGCCGATCTCGGCCAGCTTGGCGAGCAGCGCCTCGTTGTGTTCGGACCGAACGCCTCGCAGACAGACGTCGCCGCGCGTCGCGGCGGCCGAGATCAACAGCGTTCCGGTCTCGATCCGGTCCGGAATCAGCTCATGCTCGGCCCCCGAGAGCCGCTCGACGCCGTCGACCGTGATCGTGTGTTGTCCGGCGTTCGAGATCCGTGCGCCCATTCCGTTCAGCATGTCGGCCAGGCAAGTGATCTCCGGCTCCATCGCGGCATTGACGATCTGCGTGCGACCTTCGGCCAGCACGGCGGCGAGCAGCAGGTTCTCGGTGCCCAACACGCTCGGATAGTCGAGCACGATGGTCGCGCCGCAGAGTCCGCGCGGCGCCTCGGCGATGGTGCGGCCGCCGACCGTCTCGATTTCCGCACCCAGGGCGCGGAACCCGGCGAGATGCACGTCCAACGGTCTCGCGCCGATCACATCGCCGCCCGGCGCGCCGCAGCTCGCCCGACCGGTGCGAGCGAGGAGCGGACCCATGATCAAGAACGAGGCCCGCAGGGCGGCGGCCAACTCGTCGGGCGGAGCGCCGCCGCACGCCCGCGTGTGACTGACCACCACTTCGCCGCCGGCAAACTCGGACTCAACGCCGACGAAGGCCAGGATGTCGATCAGCCGTCGAACGTCTTCGATGTCCGGGACACGAGTGAGTCGGGACGGCTCGTCGGACAGCAGCGCAGCGGCGAGGCAGGGTAGCGCGGCATTCTTCGCCCCGTTGACCGTGACTTCACCGGTCAGGCGGCGTAAACCCGTGATGCGCAAGAACGATTCGGCAACGGCGCTCATAGGGTGACTGTAGAGGGTGGCTGAGCCCGGCTCGCTGCGAGGCCAAGCCTGGTAATGCCCGACGCAAGCACCGAGCGCGTTGAACGGCAACGCTAGCGAGACATCTCGCGGCCGGTTCGGCGACGGCGGTGTTCGAGGACTCGCAGGCGCTGGAGTGAACGGGCGAGGGCGGCCTGGGCGCGGGCGCGGTCGGCATCCGAGGCCTGTTCGAGGCGCTCCTGCGCTCGCAGGCGAGCGGCTTCGGCGCGCTCGGCGTCAATCTCCGAGCCATGTTCGGCGGCGTCGGCGAGGACGGTGACCTCGTCCGAATGAACCTCGAGGAAGCCGCCGCTGACGAAGAACTCCTCGACATCGGAGCCGGTCTTCACCCGCAGCTCGCCCGGTGCGAGCGAGGTGATCAGCGGCGCGTGGTTGGGCAGGATGCCGAGTTCGCCGAGCGAACCGGGCGCCACAACCTCGTCAACCTCCTCCTGGCGCAGGAGACGTCGCTCGCCGGTGATGATCTCGAGCGTGAGCGGCATTGGGAGCCCCCCTCTGTCCCTCCGGGACATCTCCACCCGCTGCGCGGGGGGAGAGTTGTGTAGCTTCTCTCGCGGCATCTCCCTCGTTGTGCGGGGGAGAGTTGTCTTATGCGGCGGTTTCGGCGTGGCGAGTTCGCATAAAAATCGGCTTCGTACCCGTCAAGGCACCA
>JAPPBK010000331.1 GCA_026705105.1 Chloroflexota bacterium
TACAGGAACTGGAACTCCGGCGCATCGGTGCCGTAGACCAGGAGGGTCGGGCCGACATAACCGACCGAGATCAGGTCCGGTCCGGGAACGCGGTGGTAGGCGAGCTCCTCGTTGAAGATCGCCTGCTCGGCGAAGGAGAGGCCCATGCCGCCGTGCTCCTTGGGCCAGGCCGGGGCGGTCCAGCCCTTCTCGGCCAGCTTGGCCCGGATACCCGACGAGAACTCCCAGGCCTCGTCTGCGCCCTCTTCGTCGTAAGAGACGTCCAGGCCCTTCCACCCGTCGCCGAACTCGTCGCGGATCCAGCCGCGAATCTCGTTCCGCCATGCTTCCTGCTCGGCGTTGAATTCAAAGTCCATTCTGCATCCTCGCTAACGACTCAGTCTTCCGCTTCAGTCTATCGGTGAGCGATCGAGATTCACCCTAGTGCCTGGGAAACTGGTACAGGATGTCCACCGACGACGCGGCGCCATCGTCTCGCAGGTTCGGGTTGTCGCGCGATACCGCGAAACCGATCAGCGCATCGCCCCGTTCGATCAGATTGGGGTCGATCGTGACGGCAGCCCTGCCCTCGTCGTCGCCCAGGAAGGTCGGGCCTGGTTCCACGGCTCCCGACTCGCGCACCAACCAGATTTGCCAGGTCTGGTTCTCGTCGATCTCGGGCAGGCCCCAGAAGATCAGGGCGAAGAGCCGAGATTCGTAGCGCGGCATCAAGACGCCGGTCGCGCCGTCATCGGTCAGCGGCAGCGCCCGGCCCGAGATCGGGTCATCGGGGGTGAATGCGAGGATGCCGAACACCGCGGCGAGGGCGATCAGTCCGGCCAGCAGGATCCAGCGCGCGCGTCGGCTCGCCTGGTGTAGCGCTCGATGCGAGTGCGTCCGCGCCGGGCGCGCCACTCTCGCGCGTTGGATCAGGCGTTGTTCCAACCGCCCTTCCACTTCGCCGCCATCGCTGACCAGTGCGCCGACGCTGATCGCCGCGATGACCGTCGGCCAGGCGGCATGGCGACGCCGCAGCTCGGGGTCGGAACGTACGGCGCGCTCGGTCCGCGCCCGCGACTCGTCGTCCAGCAAGCCCAGGTAGAACGCGGCAAGCGTCGGCTCGAACTCAGCCATGAAGGACCGCCTGTGTCACGTGTCGGCCCTGTCCAGCCGTCCGCTGGCCATGGCATCGACCAGGGTGTTGAGCGCCGAGCCGAGCGCCTGCTCGTGCGCCGGCCGACCCTCAAACCAGGCGTCTTCGAGCCATCGGCCCTGATCGCCGGGCAGACGCAGCATGTGGCGCTGCAACGCTTCGTGGTTGATCTCGTCGACGATGTCCGGGAGCGCGGCGTCCGGCGCGATTGGGAATGGTTCCAGTTCAACCGAGGCGAGACCCGGCCTAACTCCGCGTCGGCGAACGGCGAGTGAGAGGTCTCGCGTGATCCGTAGCACATGGACATCGAGCGCCGCAGACGCCCAACGTTCCGGTTCGCTCCAGATCAACAGGAAGACCTCTTCGACCACTTCGTCGGCGACAGCAAGTCCTGCGATGCGGCGGGCAAGGTCTCGGGCGACCGCGCCGTAGGCGCGGAACGCGTCCCGCAGGGCAAGTTCGTCCCCGTCGACAATTCGCTGAAACAGATCATCGCGGGGCACGGCGGCGGTCAATCAGTCGAAAGGGCGAACGAGTCAGCGATTGCAACGCGGCCGTAGTCGTCGGCAAGCCGAACAATGTCCTCGATGTCGCCCGGCAGGCGCGAAGCGACCTCCAGGATGTCCGCGCCCGACACGCCCGCGCTGAGCCGATGCAGCGTGCCTGCCCGAATGTCGCGTCTGATTCCCGCAACCATGGGTTCGCGTCTGAGGCGCAACGCATTGGCGCCCAGGCTGAGCACGGCCCCGCCATTGAGCAACATCAGCGACTCGTGCTTGTGCCGGTGGTATTGCAGCGACAGGCGGCAATGCGGCCGGATGCGCAGCATCTTGACCACCGAGTACGCGCCACGATTGAGGATGAGTTCTTCGCCCCAGGGCTTGGCGATGCGCTCCAGGCACGGCTCCGCGAGCACGGACGGTCCGGGGGAGGTCAGTGCCGACTCAACTGTCACGTCGTCACTCCCAGCGGGATCTGGCGTTGCTGACTACAGTGAGGGTATGGGGCGAAGCGGTGTCATCCAAGCGCGGGTGCGACGCCGGGGTGGACAGACCGGATCTACTGGATCGGCAAGTCGTTGGAGCGTCGATTGACTCGCAACCTGTGGGTCCTGGTGTTGCTGTTGGCGATCGCCTCCGCTGCGCTCGGCGCAGGCGCAGCGCTGATCCTCGACTCACCGGCGGAGCAGCCAACGCAGCCGCCGGTCGAACGAATCGCCGCGGCGAACACTGCCAATGACTCCAGTCCTCAGCCAACTCCGGAGGCGAGCGACAGGCTCGCGGTCGAACGCAGTGAACAGGAAGCGCGAGCTGCACCAACGCCCGAGCCAGCCGACCCGAGCCCGGCTCCGCAAGCAGAGGCGTCCGGGAGTCAGCAAGCGCAGCAGCAATCGCAACAGTCTCCCCGGACAACCGAAGCTTCGGCGCCTCCGGACGCCGTCGAGTCTGAGTCGCCAGGTGAAGATGCCGACGGGCTCGCGGTCGAGCAACTGGAAGCGCAGCCTGAACCTCTGGTCAGGCTCTCGCCCGAGATCATCCGACAGGGTGAGTCGTTCAGCCTGGAGGTTGAGCGCGCCGACGCCTTCTCCGTGGTCGCCACGCTCGGCAGCCGGAGTTGGAACCTGCAGCGAGTCGACGAAGCGGCCTGGTGGGGGATTGTCGCGGCGCCCCGCGATGCGCCGGACGGAGTCTCGTTGCTGGTCGTCGACCTGTACAGCGAGGGCGGCGTCTGGATCGAATCCCTGTCGGCCACGGTGCTCGTGCTCGTCAATCCGGCACCGTTGGAGGAGATCATCCTTGGCGGCGCCGGAGTGCCCGCGAGTCCGGAGGACGTGCAGCGCGACCACGACGTCCGCTTCGTCGAGCATGTCGCCGTCACCGGACCGCCGCGCTGGCTGGAGCCGTGGAACCTGCCGGTCGAGGGCGAAGTCACCGGCGTCTTCGGCGCGCGCCGCTCCTACGACGGCGTGCTCTCCGACCAATGGCACCACGGCCACGACATCGCGGCCCATCACGGGGATCCGATCGTCGCGCCGGCGCCGGGCACGGTCGTCTGGACGGGCGATCTCGTGATCCATGGCATCGGCGTGATTCTCGATCACGGAGCGGGTGTGTATAGCGGCTACTGGCATATGTCCCTGATTGCCGTTCGTTCCGGCGACGAGGTCGAGAGCGGCGACTGGCTGGGCAACATTGGGTCGACGGGTCTCTCGACCGGCCCGCATCTGCACTGGGAAGTCATCGTCCAGGGCGTCGATGTGGATCCGGTCCAGTGGACTCGCGAGGACGGGCCGGCGTTGCCCATGCTCCTGGAGGAGGCTGCGGAGACTGCCGATACACTCGGATAATGCCCGAATCTGCAGTCGCCTCGGACCTGCGAAGCCGTTACGCCTTCGCGCTGCAGGGGCGATTTCCCGAACTCTCGATCGAGCAACTCAGCCTGGATCTCGAGTCAGGCGGCGACATCGTCGTCGTCGAATGGAACGGCTGGCAGGCGCTCTTTCCCCGTTCCGAAGCCGGCGCCGAACAGCTCGCGGCCATGGCCGCCGTGATGCCGCACTTGCGGGGCTTTCTCAGCCCCGCGATTCCGCTCTGGGACGTCTCCAGCGACGGCGGGGACTGGTCGCGATCCTGGCGGGCGGCTCGCCGACCGGAAGGTCGCCCGCTGCACCCCGAGCTGATCGTCGACCCGAATCGCGAGCGCCTGGTCCGCGAGTTGGCAGGCTTCTTCCATGAGTTGCACTGCTTCTCGGTGGAGCGGGCCCGAAGCCTGGGCGCAGCTTCGTTTCGTTCCTGGCGCGACGAGCACGAGACGCTCGCCCGCCGTGCGCAGTCGTTACTGCGGCCCGTGCTCAGTTGGTCGGAGATGACCTGGACCCGTCACTGGTGGTCGCGATTCCTCGACGATGAGTCTTTGTGGAAGCACGAGCCGGCGCTGGTCCACGGAAGCATCGCCGCCGATTGCCTGTTGGTCGATCCGCTCGTACGAGAGCTGGCGGCGGTGACCGGCTGGCAGCGCATGCGCGTCGCCGATCCGGCCGTCGATTTCGCCGCTCTGGTCGACGCCTATGGCGCAGATCTGGGCTGGCGGATCGTTGAGCACTACGGATCGCTCGGTTCAACCGCCGACGCCTCGCTGTTCCGCCGGATTCGGTTGCAGCAAACCGCGCGCCGCTTCCGAGCGGTCGTTGCGGCCGCCGACCGTGACGGCGTCGAGAGCGAGGCGATGACCGAGGCGATCAACCGCCTGCGGTGAACGTCAGTTCACTCCCGCGTTTCTACACCTTCTTGCTTTGTTACCTTGTGCGGAGAGCCGCATGGACGGATCGACGATCGGAAGGATGAAGCAAGATGAGCGACGCACCCGCACGCGCGATGACTCCCGTAGGCGTCAATCACCTGGTCCTCAACGTGCGCGACATCGACGTGGCGCATGAGTTCTGGACCGAGGTGATGGGCTTCCGGCACATCGGTTCGCTCAAGGAGCGCGAAGAGCGCTCGATGAAGATGCGTTTCTACAACGGTCTCTCGGAGAGCCACCACGACCTCGCGCTGGCTGAGATTATGGGCGAATCGGAAGAGTCGGACGACTGGTCAATGGCCCCGCGCCGACCCGGTCTCAACCACCTCGCCATCCACTATCCCGACCGCGAGTCCTGGCTGAAGCAAATCGCCTTTCTGCAGGCCAGGGGCGTCAAGTTCAACCTGCGGATCAATCATGGGATGACGCACTCGGTCTACATCAACGACCCGGACGGCCACGGCATCGAGGTGCTCTACGAGCTGCCGCGCGAGCACTGGGAGGGCGACATCGACGGCGCGCTCAACTACGCCGAGGTGCTGCCGACCGAGGGTGAGGAAGCCCTGGTCGACGAACCCACGCCCGCCTTCACCGGCGGCGACTAGGCCCGTCGATCCATGGCTATGCGCGACGGCGCGGCCTACCTGGCCGGGCTGAAGGATCAGCGGCGTATCTGGCACAACGGCGCACTGGTAGAGGATGTCACCACGGCGCCCGGCTTCGCCAACGCCGCCCACACCATCGCCGCGTACTACGACTTCCAGTGTGATCCCGCCGTCCGCGACATCGTCTCTTATGAGGATGAGGACGGCGAACGTTCCCACCGCTCGTTCAAGATTCCCCGCTCGAAGCAGGACTTGCGGGATCGCTCGGCGGCCTACGCGGCCTGGGCCGAGCACACCGGCGGACAGCTCGGCCGCGCTCCCGACTACATGAATGCCGCGATGGCCGGCGTCGCCGCGGCCAGCCACCACTGGGGGCAAACCAATCGGGAGCTGGGCGAGCACGCCGAGCACATCCTCGACCACTGCCGCCGCCACGATGTCTGCCTGACCCACACCTTTGTCACTCCGCAGATCGACCGCAAGACCCCGCTCGGAGAGCAGGAGCCGTACCTCAACGCCGGAGTGGTGAAGCGCACATCCGACGGCGTGATCGTGCGCGGCTCGAGAGTCTTGGGCACGCTCGCCCCGTTCTGCGACGAAAACGTGTCCTTCGGCCTGCCGATCATCAAGGGCGAGGCCGAGCTCAAGTACGCGCTCGGCTTTACGATTCCGGTCGATGCACCCGGCCTGCACTGGGTCTGCCGCGACTCATTCGACCCTGACCGGTCAATCCACGACTACCCAATCTCCAGCCGGTTCGAAGAGATCGATACGGTCGCCGTCTTTGACGACGTTGAGGTGCCATGGGAGCACGTCTTCGACTTCCAGGACGAAAAGGTCCACAACGCCGCGCTGCTGGCCATGCAGTTTCAGGAGTCGCTGGGACACCATGTCATCGTCAAGAACGTCGCCAAGACCCGCTTTCTGCTCGGATTGGCGCACTTGATCGCCGAATCCGCCCAGACGAGCTCGTTCATCAACGTGCAGATCCGCCTCGGCGAGATCGTGACGATGTTGCAGACGCTGGAGTCGATTGCGATTGCGGCGGTTGAGGGGTCTGCAGAGAATCCGGCGAACGGTGTGTGGTATTGCAACGCCAACGCGATCACCGCCGGCCTACGCCTGTTCCCCGAGTACTACGTCCAGATCATCGACCACATCAAGCAGATCGGCGGCAGCAACTTCATGG
>JAPPBK010000359.1 GCA_026705105.1 Chloroflexota bacterium
GGGCGCGGGGGACGGCGGTGTCGGCCAAGATCTCCCCCCGCCGTCAGGCGGGGGGAGATGTCCCGTAGGGACAGAGGGGGACTCTGTCCGCTGCACTTCGTACGTGCCCCCCTCTCCCCCCGCTTGCGCGGGGGGGAGAGGGACGCTAGACACACTCCGATCGGCTGTTACGATGAAATCGATTCAGCAAAAGGAGTCAACGTGGCCAACAAGGCTGCCGCAATCAAGTATCTGCGCCAGAGCCAGAAGCGGCGCATGCGCAACAAGCCGATTCGCACCTACGCGCGCAGTTCCGTTCGCGCCGCGCTCGACGCAATCGACGACGCCCTCGACACGCAAGAGTGGAACGACGCCGACACGGCGATTCAGCAGGCCGTCAGCGCGCTTGACCGAGCAGCGCAACGCGGCGTGATCCACGCCAACACCGCCGCCCGCAAGAAGTCGCGCCTCCTGCGTCAGTATCACGTCTCGCGCAATCCCGATGACGTGCGTCGGCCGCGGATGCGCCCGCCGGCGCCGGCGCAAACCCCCTAAGCTGCCTCCCAGACCCTCCCGCATGTCGCACGAGGCGCTTGCATGCGAGCATTGATCTTCGACCGACCCGGCGAGATTCGGGTCGACGATTTGCCCACGCCGCAACCCGGACCCGGCGAAGCCGTGATCGAAGTCGGCGCGGCCAGCGTCTGCGCCTCCGACCTGCGCGTCTACCGAGGCGAGAAGTACGCCAAACCAGGAGTGGTCCCCGGTCACGAATTCGCCGGCCGCATCGTCGCCGTTGGCGAGGGCGTCACCGATCTGCGCCTCGGCGACGGCGTGGCCGTTTATCCGATCATCGCCTGCGGCGGCTGCGATTTCTGCCGCCGCGGTCTGCGCAACCGCTGCACGTCGCGCCGGACGCTTGGCTACGACGCCAACGGCGGGCTGGCCGAGCAGGTGTTGCTGCCCGCCCCGCTGGTCGCTCAAGGGCACGCGGTCAAGCTGGCCGAGGGCGCGGACTGGGGACGCGCCGCACTGACCGAGCCCACCGCCTGCGTGCTCAACTCGCTCGAATCCTGCCGCTTTCGCGCAGGCGTCAGCGTCGCCATTCTCAGCGCCGGACCGATGGGTCTGCTGCATGTGCTGCTCGCGCGAGCCCTGGGCGCAGGCGAGATCATCGTCGCCGAGCCCGTCGATGTCCGCCGCGACGCCGCCCTCGCCATCGGGGCGAGCCGGGTCTGCAGCGGCGACCCCGATGAACTGCGAGCCGTGGTCGATGACGCCACAGCCGGCAACGGCTGCGACATCGTCGTCGTCTCGGTCGGACTCAACGGGCTCACCGAGACCGCGCTGCAGGTCGCCGGCCGACAGAGCAGCGTCAATCTCTTTGCCGGCTTCCCGCCCGAATCCAGCGCCTTGGTCGACGTCAACGACCTGCACTACCGCGAGGTCTCGCTGACCGGCACTCAGAATGCCACGCCCGACCAGTTCCGCCGCACTGCGGCGCTGCTGCCCACTCTCGACGCGGTTGATCGCATCGTCTCGCATCGGTTCGCGCTCTCCGAGGCCGACCAGGCCTATACGTCGCGCGATGATGCCGCCGTGCTCAAGACCGCCGTGTTGCCGGATGGCTGATGATGATCAGACGAAGCGGCGATGGACCGACCGGTATCGGTGAAGAACTGAGACAGGCGCGAATCCGGCGCGGCCGTTCGATTGCTCAGGCCAACCAGGCGACGCGCATCGCCCGTCAATACCTCGAAGCGCTGGAGGCTGAAGACTGGTCGCGGATGCCCGCAGCTCCGTTCGCGCGCGGATTCCTCAGCTCCTACGCCCAGTATCTCGGGCTTGACGACGGTCCATTGCTCGAGCGATTCCCGCTCGCACCGACCTCGCCCGGCGACGGACTGCATCCCAGCGAGGAAACCGTCGAGTCGTACCAATCCCTGGAACGCAGCGGCAGTCCGCGAGACGAGATTCGGCCCTCGGGCCTGCAACTGGGACCCTGGCTCGTTGCCGCGTTTGTCGTGATTGTCATCATCGTCGGCGTCGTCGCCGTCGTCAGCCTGCGCGACGACGTGCAGCCAATCGAGACGTCTCGGGACGTGCCAGGGATTGACAACGTTTCGGCCGAACTCGAATCGGCCACCTCGGTGACGCCCAGCTCAACGGACTTCGATCCGCTGCCCGACCTTACCCAGTTGACATCGCGGCAGGCCGTCAACCACGTCAAGCTGCTCAACGTGCCCTATGTGCTGATCTCGGTCTACGACGACTCGCCAGCCGGCACCGTGCTCGAACAGTCCCCCGCCGCCGGAGTGGAACCGCACGAAGATGCGGTCGTCACGCTGGTCGTCAGCCGCGGTCCCCGCCCGGGATCGGCGGGCGCAGACACGGCTGACGCCACGAGCGGCGGTGGCTGATGCGCTATCACATCGTCACGCTCGGCTGTCCCAAGAACACGACCGACTCCGACCGCATCGCGCTGACGCTCGAGGCGGCGGGTCATCGGGCCGCTCTCGATCGCCAACGCGCCGACCTCGTCATTCTCAACACGTGCGGTTTCATTGACGACGCGCGTAAGGAATCGAGGCAGGCCGCCGAGATCCTGGCAGCGGAACGCGCGGCCGAACAGCAGGTCATTGTCACTGGCTGCTGGTCGCAGATCGAACGCGAGCAGGTGATCGAGATCGACGGCATCGATGCGACGTTTGGGATCGAAGCCTGGCGAGAGATCGCGGATCACGCCGGGCAGGAGTCCGCCGAACGTGACATTCCCGAGACGTCTCTTGGCGTCGGTCCATCCGCGTACCTGAAGATCTCCGACGGCTGCGCTCGCCCCTGCACCTTCTGCAACATCCCCGCGATCAAGGGGCGGCAGTTTCGCAGCGCCGCGCCCGACGCGCTGGTCGCCGAGGCACAGGCCCTGGTCGAGCGGGGAGCGAGGGAAGTTGTACTCGTCGCCCAGGACAGCACCGCCTATGGCGCCGAGTGGGGCGATGCCGACGGGCTCGCCCGCTTGATCGAGCGGCTGGCCGCCGAGTCCGGCGCCGAGTGGCTGCGTCTGATGTACGCATATCCCGGGTTCGTCACGCCATCCCTGGTCGAAGTCATGGCCCAGACGCCGCAAGTCTGCAACTACCTCGACATCCCGCTCCAGCACGGGTCTCCGGCAGTGTTGCGCCGGATGAAGCGGCCGCACAACATGAGCATGGTGCGCGCGACGCTCGAACGCTTGCGCTCGGCCATGCCCGACATCGCCATCCGCACCACGTTCATCGTCGGCTTTCCCGGCGAGACCGACGCCGAGTTCGGCGAGTTGCTCGACTTCGTCGCCGAGGCGCAATTCGATCGCGCGGGCGCATTCACCTACTCACCCCAGGCCGGCACGCCTGCCGCCGCCATGATCGAGCAGGCGCCTGACGAGATCAAGCAGTGGCGGTTCGACGAGCTGATGACGACGCTGTCCGAGATCTCCGCCGAACGCAACGAACTGCAGATCGGCCGCCGCTTGCCCTTGCTGGTCGAGTCGGAGCCGGGACAGACGACCGAGGACGGCGAGCCGATCGTCGCCGGTCGCACCTACCGCGAGGCCGCCGAGGTGGACGGTCTCGTCTTCGCCCTCGGCGAAGCCAACCCCGGCCAGATGGTCGATGTGCGGATCGCCGACGCGCTCGGACACGACCTCTGGGCCGAGCTGATCGACTAGAGCGACAGCGTCTCGGTCGAGACATCTCCCACCTGGCAGTCCAGCCGTTCGCGCTCCAGGAACTCGATCACCTTCTGCGCGCTTGCGTGCGATACCTGCGCATCCGACGAAACCGCGGCGAACGCCAGCGTCGCCCGGGTGCGATCGTCCTGATCGCCGACTTCGGCCGCAGCCACGCCGAACTTGTTTCGAGCACGCTGGAGCACGCTGCGAACAACTGATCGCTTGTCTTTCAGCGACGCCGAGTCGAAGAGCAGCAGTTCGACCGTGAGTACCGTGACCACGGTCATGACTCCTCCGTCTCCAGCGGCAACACGGACTGTTGCGCCGGACGCTCCAGGTCTTCAAGCGGTGGCAGCTGGTCAAGCGCGGACAGGCCGAAGTGGTCGAGGAATCTCGGCGTCACGCTCCACAGCAGCGGCTGCCCGACGGTGTCCAGGCGTCCGCTCGGCGCGATCAGGTCGCGGGCCCGCAACGACCGGATCACTCCCGATGCGCCAACCCCGCGCACGCGCTCGATCTGCTCTCGCGTCACCGGCTGGTGATAGGCGATGACCGCCAGAGTTTCCAGGGAGGCCCTCGACAATCTGGATGGCGTGTCGAGGCCAAGCAGTCGTTCGACGTAGGGAGCGGCCACCGCCGCCGAGACCAGGGCCACCGTCCCCGAATGCCGGCGCAGGCGAATCCCGCGAGACGTGTCCGCCTCGATCTCCGATAGCGCCGCCTCAACCGCCGTTACCGGAACGCCGGTCACCTGGGCCAGCAGACGGATCGTGGGCGGAGACTCGGCGACTAGCAGCAACGCTTCAAGCGTCAGGCGCAGGTCCTCGGGCGGCGGCAGCGGTTGCAGCGGCGCTGATTCTTCCGTCGTCATCGCAGCAACTCGCCTACCAACCCGGAGTGATCGACTTCGGTCACTCGAACGCTGCGCAGTTGATTGGTCAAGTCGTGGTCCGACTCGACCCGGCAGGGCAGATAGGTGTCGCTCAGGCCGGTGTCCGGCGTCTCGAAGAGCACCGACTGTAACGAACCGATCTCGGACTCCAACGCACGACGGCGGTGCCGCGCGCCTAGCTCCCGCAGCTCCGCGGCTCGCCTGCGCTTGACCTCCGCCGGTACGTCATCGCTCAGCAGCGCCGCCGATGTGCCCGGCCGGCTCGAGTAGGGAAACACGTGCACGTCGGTGAACTGCACCTCCCGCATCAGCGCAAGCGTGGCGGTATGGTCGTCCTCCGTCTCGCCGGGGAATCCGGCGATGATGTCGGTGGTCACCGAAACGCCCGGCGCCGAACGGCGAAACGCTGCTACCGCCTCGATGAACTGTTCGGCCGAGTACCGCCTGCGCATCCGCGAGAGCACGGCGTCCGACCCGCTCTGCAGCGCCAGGTGCACGTGGCGGCACAACCGTGCGTCGTCCCAGCAGGACAGCAACTCGGGCGTGATGTCCTGCGGTTGAATTGACGAGTAGCGGATTCTCGCCGCGTCGGTGCGTGACAACAGGGCGTCGATCAGTTTCGCCGCCGTAGACCCGTCGCTGCGATCGCGGCCGTATGCGCCAGGCTGCGTCCCGGTCAACACGATCTCCCGCACGCCCTCGACAACCCGCTCCTGCACCGCGGCGACAATCTCATCGATTGGGATCGCCCGCTCTCTGCCTCGAACTCGGGGCACGATGCAAAAGGCGCAGACGTCGTCGCAGCCTTCCTGGATCTTGATGAATGCCCGCGTTCGGCCTGCGGAGGCGGGGGGAGTCGCTGAGGTCGGGGCGACGTCGGTCAGCGCGGCGTACACCGCCTCGGCGGCCTCGGCCTTGCGGGCGTTGGCGACGACCTGAATGTCCGGCAGCTCGGACAACTGCGCGCCGGCCCGCTCGGCGTAGCAACCCGTGACGATCACCGGAGCGTCTGGGGAGAGTCGGCGCGCCATTCGGATCAGGCGGCGCGCCTTGCGATCGGCCACGTGGGTGATCGTGCAGGTGTTGATCAGGAAGGCATCGGCCGGCGTCGGACGATCCACCGTGAGGCAGCCGAGGCGCTGCAGTTCGCGCGCCGCCTGCTGCGTCTCGGCCTGGTTCAGCTTGCAGCCCAGGGTCAGCGTCGCGACCAGCGGCGCGCTTCTCGTTGGCTCGGTTGATGCATTGCGGCTCATGCCCAACTACCATACTCACAGAAGTCGACGACGGAGGCGCCTCATGGTGGAGATCGGTTTGGCCATCCTGTTCGTCAGCATCCTGGTCGCCGCCGACCGCGGACGCTACGACACGCTCAACGAGAAGATGCGCGATTTCGTCGACTGGCTCGACCGTCCGGAAGACCAACGCTGAGTATCCGGCGAGCGCCGCGTTCATCTCCCGTCGCCCGTCTGTGCCTGGGCAAGTCGCCGCGCAGCGTCAATCATGAGTGTGCATCGCTGCACACTGAAGGCGGCGTCGGTCGACGACGCTTGATGTCCTCGTA
>JAPPBK010000221.1 GCA_026705105.1 Chloroflexota bacterium
CGATGCTCCAGCCGTGAGTGCAGCCCTCATCGCTCGTCCTACTAAGTCGCTAGTTCTCTACAGCCAGATGGTCGGTCGGGCGATCCGAGGTCCTCGAATGGGAGGCACCGAAGCCTGTGAGGTCGTAACTGTCGTGGACCGAAACCTACCAGGCTTCGGCAGCGTTGCTGAGTCCTTCCTGAACTGGGAAGACGTATGGGAGGAGAATCGATGATGGAGCAACCCGCCCAAGGTCGCTTTGATCTGGTACCGACGAACTTGGCGATCACCGCCATGCGCGATAATGGATACAAAAACACCGCCTACGCGTTAGCCGAACTGATCGACAACTCGATTCAGGCGGGTGCCTCCCGCGTGGAGGTCCTATGCAGCGAGCGCGAAGAACAACTCACCCGGCGGAAACGCCGACGGATCGACGAGATCGCCGTTGTTGACAACGGTTGCGGCATGGATCTCACTACGCTAAGAATGGCCCTCCAGTTCGGAAACGGTACTCGCCTAGATGACCGATCCGGCATGGGGCGGTTCGGAATGGGGCTACCGAACTCATCCATTTCGCAGTGCCGACGCGTCGATGTTTGGACATGGCAAGAAGGTGTCGATAACGCGTTGCACACCGCTATCGATCTCGACGACATTGAAGGAGGTGGCGGTGACCAAGTGCCACTACCAGCGGCCCGACCCATCCCATCGCCGTGGCGATCGGCTGTCAACTTTGCTTCAAAACAGTCGGGAACCTTGATAATTTGGTCAAAGTTAGACAAATGTGCATGGAAGACCGCAAAGGCTATCATCGATAACTCCGAATTTCTTGTTGGTCGAATGTACCGCCGATTCATCGATCAAGGGCGAGCTACTATTCGAATGGCAGCCTTCCTCAAGAGCCGACCAAATGTTGTCAGCATCGATAAGGCCGTTGAAGTCAACGATCCCTTGTACCTGATGAGTGCATCTTCAACACCTACGCCATTCGCGAAGGAGGCAATGTTCGAACCATATGGCGAGAGTTGGGAGTATCCGCACCACTTCATCATCGATGGCAGAAAGCACGAAGCAGTGGCGCGGTTCACCGTCGCGCGACAGGAAGCAAGGAGAAGCCCTGAAGGAAGGGATGGAGGCCACCTACCCCACGGCAAGCATGCCGGACGAAATGTAGGCGTGTCTATAGTCCGCGCGGATCGCGAGATCGAATTGAGCCTAGCTCTAGTAAACCCGTCGGATCCGCGCGAGCGGTGGTGGGGGATAGAAATCGATTTTCCTCCAGAGCTCGATGAACTCTTTGGGGTCACCAACAACAAGCAGTCTGCTCGCACTCTCTCCGACTTGCTAGACCGAGACGTTGAATCGATGCTTGAGTCAGGCCAGACAGTACAACAGTTCTTCGATGAACTCTCAGAAATCGAAGATGCTCAACTGGAACTGATTCGCTTCACTGAGCAAATCCGTAAGGTACTTGCATCGTTGAGGCGCCAGATCCACTCTCAGACTAGGCAGACACGTAAGCGTCACAAAGATCGCGACAGCGCGGAACGTCGTGGCACAGCCGCGACGCGAGCACTTCAAGAGCAAGGGCATCACGGGATCAGCGACGACGCTGAGTCGCTGCCGGCAGAAGCTCGGCTTGACGAATTGCAGAAGGGCCTTCAAGAAGCGGGAGTTCCACAGGATGTTGCCCACCAAGAAGCTAGCGATACTGTTCATTCAGGCATGAAGTTTCAGTTTATTGAGGCGGCTCTAGACTCACCGGCCTTCTTTTCGGTACAACCCCGAGGCGGCGTGATACTGATAGCCCTCAACACGAAACACCCTGTTCATGAACACCTCATCGAAGTACTGGATCCTAACGAGTCAGATAGCAACGGTTCACTTCAAAACGCACGCGAAGGTTTGAGGTTGCTTCTTGAGGCTTGGGCACGCTACGAGGATGAACAGCCGGAAGGAACTAGGCGCGATTCATGTATGGATGCGCGCAACGACTGGGGGCGCGTCGCTCGCCACTTCTTTTCGGTTTGACCATCCACGCGCAACACGATTCCGCAACGGTGAACAATCACACGCCCGGGCAAGACCTTCAAGCGCTAGTCGATGGCGCCGAGCGAGATCTCGTACTTGTCGCCCCCTTCATGAAGGCAAGAGTCCTCGACCAGCTTCTCAAGGACGTGTCCGACGAGGTGGGAGTGCGCTGCGTTACGCGCTGGAAGCCTGGTGAGATTGCGGCAGGGGTGTCGGATCTGGGCGTGTTTGACGTGCTCTCCTCGCGCCCCCGGGCCAGTCTGCGTTTGTTGCCGCATCTTCATGCGAAGTACTTTCGGGCCGACGAACGGTGTCTGATCGGTTCCGCGAACCTGACCGCCAGCGCCCTCGGATGGGTCTCGCCGTGCAACGTAGAGATTCTCGTGGAGGTAGCTCCAACAGACCCCCGGCTCCAGGAGTTTGAACACTTCGCTCTCTCGAAAGCTCTGATCGCCACGGCCGAACTCCGCTCGCTCATGGAAGCCGCCACTGAGGAGGTGCTGATGTGTCAACGCGAGTTGGACGTACCCGTCTCCGCTACCTGGCAACGCGAGGCCGAAGATCGCGCTCACGAGGCCACCGCTGACATCACGATGGCGACCTGGCTGCCAGCGATGCGCCAGCCCCGCGGCCTCTACCTGGCGTACGCTGGCCGCTGGGACGAACTCTCCGAAGCCTCCCGCGAGACGGCGCTTCGAGACCTCGCTGTACTCGATCCCCCTGTTGGGCTCCCGCAGGAGGTCTTCGCCAGGGTGATCGCGGCAACGCTGCTTCAGATGCCCATGCTCGCGGAAATCGACGCATACGTCTCGAGACCGCGCCGCTTCGGTGCCGTGCGAAACGTTCTCGCTTCCAAGACGGGACAAAGTCGCTCGGAGGCGTCTGACACCTGGCAAACGACGATGCGGTGGCTACTGCACTTCCTTCCCGATCGCTACGGGCGCACGCAACCAGCGCATAGCGAGCTGTTTGCACGCTTTCCAAGCGCCATACTGCATGAAACTCCCTGAGCCCGATCGGGGCCCTGCTGGGATCGCCCTGGCTTGCCTGACTATCCAGTGGACTGGCGACGCTTGCCACCGCTTGCCCAGTGGGCTGGTACCCAAACCCGTGCTCTCCCATAGCTATCGCACTCATCAGGCCCAAGCCGCCGCCCAATCGGAGTACATCATCCACGCCGTCGCAGTCAGCGTCCCGATCATGGCGTCGGTACGCTTGGGACATGCCGCACATCGATGTGCTGCTGACCGAGGCACAAGCCCGCTACCTGGGCAAGCGCGCCAAGGCGGCCCAGACCACGCCGAGTGCCGTGCTGCAGGCGCTGATCAGCCGGGTGCTGCGCGACGCGGTCGTGGGCCGCGCACACGAAGCAGGCCCCCTCGGTGCGGGCAGGTCTCGGCACTCTCGCTGAGCAGTACGCAGCCATCGCCGACAGCTTGGGCGAGTCCGACCCCCAGTTGCGCCTCGATGAGCCCCCCGAATCGCCTGCGGTCGAGAACACGAAGCCCATCGAGCGACGCCCGGGCGACACATCCGGTTCATCGGAGTCTCTCGATGTCACTGACGAGGAGATGCGCCAGGCCTTCGAGGAGTTTGAACGGGACCATCACAAGATCTCCCAGGAGCTCTTCGGGGAGGAGTCCACCTTCTCGGGCCACCTGCCGGACCGGCACTTCTAAATTCAGGATCCGTTGCCGGGCTGTCTGCGAGCCGCGGATCGGAGCGCGCGCAGCCCGCTTCGTCGCCTGCGAACACCCGGCCCTTACGGGAGGCGGCATCGATGCCGTGAACGAAGATCGGCTCTCCGATGAGCAGCTCTGCGGAGAGGACCACTCGTGCTGTCGTGTAGAGTATGAAATCATGTAGCAGTACTTCTGAGAGAGGTGACATGCGGATATCTGAGAGGGGTCAAATCACGATTCCCAAGGGCCTGCGCGAGCGGTTCGGCCTGAATCACAACGTCGAGGTGGAGATCACCCCCACCGAAGGGGGACTGCTCATCCACAAGCGGACCGCCGCCCGGCATCCGGTCGAGCAGGTCTATGCCATCGTGAGCAGCAGCGGGAGCACCGACGACTACATCGAAGATGTCCGCGGACGGTGATCACCGCCGTCGACACCAACGTCCTGCTGGACATTCTCCGCGGCGACGAGCGCCACGGCCCCGAATCGCGCGAAAGGCTCAAGGCGGCCTACGACGCCGGCGCCGTGGTCGTCTGCGACATCGTGTACGCCGAGCTCGTGCCGGCGTTCGACGACCGCTCCCGCCTCGACGACACGCTGCGACGGGTCAACGCGTCGCTCTCGCCGATCACCACCGACATCGCCTATGAGGCGGGCCTACGCTGGCAGCGATACCGCCGAGCCGGCGGACCCCGTGAACGGATCATCACCGACTTCCTGATCGGCGCCCACGCGCTCGCCGGCGCCGACACCTTCCTCACACGCGACCGCGGGTTCTACGCCACCTACTTTCCCGAACTCGGCAGTGACGGGGCCCTGGACTAGGACGCCCCGGCGAGCAGCTCCAAGCCACCTGAGACCGCGGCGCCTCGGCTGGACTCAGCCCCAAGAGCCTGCTCGAGCCGAGTCAGCGGGCCGGGTGCTTGAAGAGGTTCTTGTTGTGCCAGTCGACGTGCTCGGCGGCGGGAAGGCGATACCTGCGCAGCGGCCTGCGAATCTGCGTTCCGACCAGACTCTTGATGCGCGCAGCAGACTCCTGGTCGCTCAGGTTCAGGTGCTCGCTGACGAGGATCCGGTGGTCCTGATCCAATCCGAGCGCTCCGAAATCGAACAGGCGGTGGTGCTGCACGCACAGGGCCAGACCGTTCTCGATGCGATCCGGCCCTCCTTTGGAGCGCATCTGGACATGGGCTGCGTCGATCCCCACCGGTGAGCCGCCCAGGCGCAGGTCGTAGCCACAGAACGAGCAGCGATCCTCATAGGCCCGAAGCACGGTGCTCTTGAAGCGCGGATCCCGAGGGGACTGCTCTCGCGCGATCAAGTGGCCGAGGTTGACCTCCTGAAGGATCTCCTCGTGCAGCGTCTCGGGGAACTCCATGTGCAGCAAAGCGTTCACAACCCGCGAGCGCACATGGGGATCGTGCAGCGCCAGCTCGAACTCGGGGGCCAGGGCACCGACCGCCTCCTCGCGCAAGAAGACCGGGCTCTCCTTGGTCTGCTGCGGCATCTTGGACACGTCGTTGCCGCCCGAGTCCTCCACTCTCCACAGCTCCGGGTTGGTGCCCAGGTACACGAACGGAAAGCCGACGCGAACGCTGCGGCCCAGGCGGTACCTGTGCATCAGCAGCTTCAGGTCCAGCTCCGACTCTTTGAACGACACCTCAGCGGGACGCCCCGCGGCCAGGCGGCCGATCAGCCACAGCAGGAGCAGCGGCTTGTACGGGGCCCGGGCGTCCTTGTTCTCGCTGGTGAAGCGCCGGATCGACTGGACCCTGCCGACCCAGTAGCCGGCCCGGACCGCCGCTTCGGCTTCGTCCTTCCACAATCGATCCACTTGCTCCACCAGTAGCACGCGACGCAAGCGATCATACCAACGGCGACCGAGTCGCCGAAGCCCAAGAAGTGTGTCGTGGCCGGCGCTGCGTCCTCGGAGAGTTGGGCTCCGATAGCGACCTGGGAAGCCAACTCCGGCTTCATGAGCATACAACGGGGCGCCTCTGTCGCCCGTCTCGTCCTACACATAGCGACCGACAACCTGGTTCCCCTCGATCGCTATGCCCCTCCTCTCTTGACCGACGCAGAAGGGGCCGGACCGGCTCACGGCTGCCGATCGCTCTAGGGCGCTGGAGATCATCGCCTCACTCGACACGGACCCGTCCATGGACAAGCGTCTTCAGGGACGGCTGAGCGGCTGCCGTTCAGTGAGGTTCGGCGACTTCCGGATCATCCACCGACAACGCGACGACGGAGTGGTCGTCGTGCTACGAGTAGCGCCTCGCGGACGCGCCTACCGGCCCCGAGCCCCGTTCAGCACTGGTGAGCCCGGGCGCGTCCCCCGCCACTGCTCGATCTCGAGCGCCATTCCTATGCTGTCGTTTCGCTTAGAGGCCCCGCGGATAGACGGGCGACCCGGCCCATACGGGGCGGGGCCGTGGCC
>JAPPBK010000342.1 GCA_026705105.1 Chloroflexota bacterium
ACTTGAGCCGCTCGTCCCGCTTCGCGTCGCGGCTATCCATGACGAAGCGGTAGGCCTTGGCCAGCGCGGCCGGGCCGAGGAAGTTCTCGTCGACCGCCGCAACGGTGCAGTCGGAGTAGCAGGCGCCGCAGTGGATGCAGGTCGAGGCGTGCGACCAATGATCGAACTCCTCGACCCGTTGGCGGTACTCGCGCTCTGGGGGTTCCTGGTCTTCGTACGGTTCCAGCCAGGTCTCGGCGCGCTCGAACTGGTGCAGGAACTTCTCCACGTCGACGACGAGGTCCTTGACCACGTGCTGATTGCCCTGTGGACCCACCCGGATCGGGTCGCCGCGTTCGGCGGCGGCGTCGACCTGGGTCTGGCAAGAGAGCATCGACTGCCCGTTGACCTTCATCGCGCAGGAGCCGCAGATCGCGTGGCGGCAGGACATGCGGAAGGAAAGCGTGCCGTCCTGCTCCCACTTGATTGCGTTGAGGCTGTCGAGCACCGTCTGTCCGGGCTGGACGTCGACGTTGAACGACTCCTCGTAGGACTCGTCGGTGTCGGGGTTGTAGCGCTGAATGATGAATTCCTGCTGTGCCATGAGTCTGCGCCTGTTCGTTGCTCTGGATGCGCGCGGCTGGGAATCGTCAGTAGGTTCGTTCCTGGAGCGGGAACGGCTCTCGGAACTTCGGCTCCATGTTGACCTCGCAGTACTCAAGGCGGGGGCCGTCCTCGCCGTCCTGCGGCCGGTAGGCGAGCGTGTGGCGGTGCCAGTTCTCGTCGTCACGGTTGGGGAAATCGCGTCGCGCATGGCCGCCCCGCGATTCCTGGCGCGCAATCGCTCCGCTTGTGATCACTTCGGAGTACTCGAGCATGTGACCGAGTTCGATCGCATCGAGCAGGTCGGTGTTGAAGGTCGAGCCGTGGTCGTCGATCGCCACGTGCTTGAATCGCTCCTGGTACTCCTTGACTTCCGAGAGGCACTCGCGCAGCTCGGCGTCGTCGCGGAAGACGCCGCACTTGTCCATCATCGTGTCACGCAGCTCTGCCCGGATCCGGCCGACCTTCTCCGAGCCGGTAGCGCTGAGGAAGTGGTCAACCTCGCCGATCGCAGTGGCCATATCGCCTTCGTCGATGCTGGTCGGTTCGAGGTCATGCACGACATCGAGAATGCCGCGTCCGGCGCGGCGGCCCATCACCACAGCTTCGAGCAGTGAGTTGGTGCCCAGCCGGTTTGCTCCGTGGACCGAGACGCAGGAGGCCTCGCCGGCGGCGAAGAAACCGGTGATTTCCGGCGCGCCATTCTGATCCTTGATCCGCACCTGGCCGTCGATGTCGCAGGGAATACCGCCCATCGAGTAGTGCGCCGTGGGCTGGATCGGCACCGGCGCCTCAAGCGGGTCGATGCCGGCGAAGTCGCGGGCGAGATGCAGCACCGAGGGCAGCGCGTAGCGGATACGCTCCTCGCCAATCGGTCGCAGGTCCATAAAGACCGAGTCGCGCAGATCGGTGACGCCGCGACCGGCCTCGATCTCGGACTGCTCAGCTCGCGCGACGATGTCGCGCGGGGCGAGCTCCATTCGTCCGGGCGCGTAGTCTTCCATGAAGCGGAAGCCGTCGGAGTTGACGATGTGCGCGCCTTCGCCGCGCGCGGCCTCGGAGAGCAGGATGCCCGAGCCCTGGAGGCCGGTCGGGTGGAACTGGACGAACTCCATGTCCTCCAGCGGGATACCGGCGCGGTAGGCCATGACTACGCCGTCTCCGGTCGAGGCGAAGGCATTGGTGGTGACGCGGAAGGCGCGCCCGTAGCCACCGGTGCCGAACATCACCGCCTTGGCGGAAATGGCCTCGATCTGGCCGGAAAGGATGTCGTAGGCGACGAGGCCCTGGCAGACGTTGTCCTTGACCACGAGGTCAAGCGCGTACCACTCCGAGTAAACCTTGACGCCGCGCCGCAGCAACTGCTCGAAGAGCACGGTGAGTACTGCGTGGCCGGTGCGGTCGGCGGCGTAGCAGGCGCGCGGCGCGGTGTGACCACCGAAGCGGCGCTGGGCAACGCGGCCTTCGTCGTCTCGGGAGAATGCGCAGCCCATGTGCTCAAGTTCGAAGATGTTCTCGGGGCCCTCGCGAGTCAGCACTTCGGCGGCGTCCTGGTCGACGAGGTAGTCGCCGCCCTTGACGGTGTCGAACATGTGCAGGTCCCAGGAGTCCTCGGCGGAGTTGCCGAGCGAGGCGGCGATGCCGCCCTGTGCTGCCCCCGAGTGCGAACGCAGCGGGTGAACCTTGGAGAGGATTGCCACGTCGAGCGTGGGGTCGTTTGAGACTTCCAGCGCGGCGCGCATGCCCGCCAGACCCGAGCCGACAATCAGTACATCGTGCTGCAACATCGTGCTGTCTCCCGCTCTGGATTGCCTGCCCAGTGTCGCACCAATCGCCATTGCGCGGTAGTCGTGTAGGGGGCGAACGGCTACTCCTGGCCGCGATAGTGGCGCACGATCTTGCGGCCCAGGGGTCCGACCGCCTCGAGCGCCAAGTATTGAATCAGGATCACCGACTTGGCGTCGATAATCTGTCCTGCTTCGACCAGATCGATCGCCTCGCCGAGCGGCTTCCACTCGACGATCAGTTCTTCGTCCTCGTCCGCTTCCAGAGGGGACTCGACGCAGTCCCGGGCGATGAACCCGTGCAGGAACTCGTCGGCGAACCCCGGCGCGACGAAGAAACCGCGCGCGTGGTCGAGCCGGCCCGGATCGAGACCGACCTCCTCGCGCAGCTCGCGCCTCGCCGTCTGCTCCGGCGTTTCGCCCGGATCGATCCGTCCAGCCGGGAGTTCGAGTAGCGGGCGACCGGTCGGATGTCGCCACTGGCGGACGAAGGCGATGTTGCCGTCGTCGCGGATTGCGAGAACGACGACGGCGTCGG
This sequence comes from Chloroflexota bacterium, assembly GCA_026705105.1. Taxonomy (GTDB): domain Bacteria; phylum Chloroflexota; class Dehalococcoidia; order Bin125; family Bin125; genus Bin125. The sequence continues at coordinate 2,905 of JAPPBK010000342.1, forward strand.
GATGCTCAACGACCTCCCGTTGCGTACGCCGCCCGTCGGCCATCGCCACCTCGTCGACGCGGACTTTGATTCGTCTGCCTTCGAAGACACGCTGGGAGGACAGCACGGATTCCTTCAAGGAGTCGTGTGACGTTGCCATTGCCCTCGCTCTCTTCTCAGGGCGGCATCCAGTGTCGGCTGACTCGTCTGAGCCCCCTCTGCCCCCCGCCTACGCGGGGGCAGGCTTTCGGCACCTCCCCCCGCGTAGCGGGGAGAGCGGGGATCCGATCACGAGTTGAGCCTGTCGCGGAGATCGATGGTGACCGCGATCTCATCGCAGGCGTTGTACTTGGGACAGCGGAAGCACTCGTTCCAGACCTTGCGCGGAAAGGCGGAGACGCCAGAGATGCGGAAGCCGAGGCGTTCGAAGAAGGCGGGAGTGGTTGTGAGTGCGAACACCGTCTTGAGGCCGAGGTCGACGGCTTCCTCGAGGCAGGCGTCAACAACGATGCGGCCCAGCCCCCGACCCTGCGTGCCTGGATCGACAACGAGTGACTTGATCTCGGCCAGGTCGCGCCACTCGACGTGCAGCGCGCCGGCGGCGAGCAGCTTGCGGCCGTTCGGGTCTCGGACCACGACGAAATCGCGGATCGTCTCGTAGATCTCGCCTTCGGTGCGGGGCAGCACGTCGCCGGTCGTCTCGAACCAGTACTGGATCAGGCGGTGAATCTCCGGCGCGTCGCCGATCAGCGCCCGTTCGGCCACCAGCGGTTCGGCGACGGCGATGTCGTCGCCCGGCTTGCGTTCTTCGAGCGCGTGGACTTCAGAGGCTCGCTGGCGGATGGTCGCTGCCGGTGACGGCCCAACAGTCTCTGAGGTCATGAGGCGACCGCCGCGTGCAACAGGTCGGCGGCGCTGGCTCGATTGGCCTCGCTGACGCCGCCGAGCATGTCGGCCAGCTCGATCACGCGCTCATGCTCGGACAGCAGCCGGACCTCAACGCTGGTGCGCCCCGCCTCGGACGACTTGGCCACCGTGACATGGCGCTCCGCGTGGGCCGCGACCTGGGGCAGATGGGTAATGCACACAACCTGACGATGCCTTCCCAGGCGAGCCAGGCGCTCGCCGATCATCCCGCCGCTGCGTCCGCCGAGTCCGACATCGACTTCATCGAAGACCATCAGCGGCACCACATCACTTTCGCCCAGGACGGCCTTGATTGCCAGTGTCAGTCTTGCCGTTTCGCCGCCCGATGCAACTCGCTGGATCGGGCGAAGGGGCGCGTCGGGATTGAACGAGACCATGAGCTGAACCAGGTCGATGCCCGTCTGGTCAAATCCTACGCCGATGCCGTCCACATGCAGCACTCGTCCCTCTGCGGAAGCCGGAATGGGAGCAATCTCGAACTCAATCCTCGCGTCGGACAGGCGCAACGACTCGCACTCGGCTGCGACGCCGGTCTCAAGCCGTTCGGCTGCGGCGCGGCGCTGACTACTGAGTTCGGAGGCGGCGTCGGCGAGGTCCACGGCGAGCTGTTCCGCCTCGGCGGCGAGCGCGCCACTGTCGGCCGCTTCCCGTTCGAGACGGCTCGCCTCCGACTCGGCCTGCTCGCCGTAGGCGATCACTTCCTCGATCGTGTCGCCCCAACGCCGCTTCACCTCGGCAAGCAGCGCGACTCGCGACTCCACGGTCTCAAGGCTCGCGGGATCGAGCTCAATCTCATCGGCGTACGAGCGCAGCGAGCGGATCGCGTCCGCGACCTGTTCGGCGGCCTGCTCGACCGTGTCGGCGATTGGCGCGGCCGATTCGTCGATGGCGGCTAGTCGACGGACTGCGTCGACGGCATTGCTGAGCGCGTCGCTTTCGAGAGCCTCGCGCGCAGTCTGCGCATCGCCGGCGAGCGCCTGCGCGTTGACCATACGTTGGTGTTGGGTCTGGAGGATGGCGTCCTCGCCAGGCACAAGGTTGGCAGCGGCAATCTCTTCGGCCTCGTGGCGCAGCAGCGCAATCCGCCGGGCTCGCTCGCGACCCTGCAGACTCAGATCGGCGATGCGCTGATCGAGCATCTTGAGCTTGCGCGCCATGGCGGAGACGGCGTCGCGTTGATGTTCGACGCCGGCGTAGCGATCCAGCAGGGCGAGTTGCTCCTGAGGACGCAAGAGGGAGAGGTGCTCCCGCTGACCGTGAATGTCGGCGAGGAGTGGCGAGAGCTCGCGCAACAGCGGTGTCGTAGCGGCGCGGTCGTTGACGCGCAGGCGTCCACTCAGCCGTCTGCCGCCAGGCTGCGGTCGGCCAACACTGCGGCGGATGATCAGTTCGTCCTCGAAGGGGATGCCGGCATCGTCGAGCGCTCGCGCGACTCGGTGTCGCACATCGCTGCCCGAAAGGTCGAAGATTGCCTCCACCTCCGCAAGTTCGGCGCCGGGACGGATCATTTCCGCATCGGCCGGGGCGCCGAGCGCGAACGCGAGCGCGCTGATCAATACGCTCTTGCCCGCTCCGGTCTCGCCCGTAATCACGGTGAAGCCGCCGCCGAGTTCGAGGTCTACCTGTTCGGCCAGTGCAAAGTCACGTAGATGCAGCTCGGTCAGCACCGTGCGACCCCTTCAATCCCCTGGCGACGCCTCGCGGCGTGCATCGCACTTCGAGCGTATGTTCATATTAGCGGCCGCCGCGCGACCGGTCAGCCGCGGCGTTTCCAATCGAGGCATTCATGGTCAAGAACTATGACGGGTCGGCGTCGGTGGCGTCAAAAGCCTCGACGCCGGTGCGCGACACGGCCTCCATGCGGCGCTCGTCCAGCCAGGCCAGCCGCCGTCCGAGCTGGGCGAAGAACGAGCGCTCGCCGAATCGCACCAGCCGGGCCAGGGACTTGCTGAGGTGAATCACGGCCCCGCCGCCCGGTTGGAGGGGATACGGCCGCTGACCGTCGACCGAAAGCGACCCCGGGTGCTCGCGGCCCAGGCGCAGTTCGATCTGTGCATCGGAGGGCAACACCATTGGCGCAGCCTGTGCCAGGTGGGGGGCGACCGGGGTCAAGACGACGCTGCGGGCCTGCGGGTGCAGAATCGGGCCGCCGGCGGAAAGCGAGTAGCCGGTGCTGCCCGTCGCCGACGCGACCACGACTGCATCGGCGCGCACGACGCCGACCAGGTCGTCGTTGACCCAGACCGCGATGTAGGCGGGCTGTCCGAGACCTAATCCCTGAACGCCTCT
>JAPPBK010000183.1 GCA_026705105.1 Chloroflexota bacterium
TGAGGTTTCGGACTTCTCCGAGGAGTTGGTGCAGCTCAAGCCCCGAGCCGCGAACGAGGAACAGGTGCTTCGCTTCCACACGCCGGAGTACGTGGATCGCGTGCGGGCCCTTTCGGCGGAGGACGGCGGCGACGCCGGCGAGGGCGCCCCGTTCTCGCACGGCGGATACGAGATCGCGCTGCTGTCGGCCGGCGGAACGATCACGGCGGTCGACGCGGTGCTCGACGGCACGGTCGACAATGCGTACGCCCTGGTCCGACCGCCGGGACACCACGCCGAGCGTGATCGGGGTCGCGGCTTCTGCGTATTCGGCAATGTCGCGATCGCCTCGATGCACGCGCTCGCGGAACGCGGGATCGAGCGGGTCGCCACGCTCGACTGGGACGTGCACCACGGCAACGGCACGCAGCAGGCGTTCTACGAGCGTCGTGATGTCCTGACCATGTCCATCCACCAGGACCAGTGGTATCCGCGCGACAGCGGACGGATGGACGAACAGGGCGATGGCGACGGCGACGGCTACAACATCAACGTCCCGCTCCCTCCGGGCAGCGGTCATGGCGCGTACATCGAGACCATTCGCCAGGTCGTCGCCCCGGCGCTTGAGGCGTTCCGGCCCGACCTGATCGTCGTGCCCTCGGGATTCGACGGCAGCATGTACGACCCGTTGGGTCGGATGATGGCCTACTCGGAGACCTTCCGTGAGATGACGCGTCTGCTGATGGAATCCGCCGACGATCTGTGCTCAGGCCGGCTCGTGCTCAGCCATGAGGGCGGCTACAGCCCAACCTACGTGCCGTTTTGCGGACTGGCCGTGGTCGAGGAGCTGAGCGGACGGAGGTCAATCGCCGGAGATCCGTTCGAAGACAACTCGGCGACGGCCGGCGGTCAGGATCTGCAGCCGCATCAGCAAGCCGTCATTGATGACGCGAAGCTGCTCGTCGATCGCCTGCGAACGCTTGAGGGCGTCTAGCGCTCGAACACACTGATCACGTCGGTTCCTTCCGAGTCACCGAGGGGAGCCAACTGGTCCCCGGTGGGCTCCGCTCAACAGAACCAGTCCTCGGTCAGGCCAGGCCGGTGAACATGCGGCGCGGGCGCGTCGGGCCAGGGCTGAGCGCCGAGCGCCTGACAGGCTGCCTGCTTGATCTCCGCGAATGAGGCGCCGCGCTCGGCGAGCGCCGCGGCATCAGCTTGCAGTGAGTCCATACGCTCGTCGGGGTGACGCCAGTTCCAGGTCAGGCCGTCGGCGTCGTAGCCGATCAGCGCATCCATCTCGCGCATCGGCTCAACAAGTGGCGAGTCGGCCGGCGCAAGCAGGCGCAGGCCGAGTTGCACCGGCGGCGTGAGACCGACCAGCGCGCTGGACTCGATGAACTGCAGCAGCGCGAGATAGTCCGCGGCCGAGGTCCAGGGCGTGAAGGGAAGCCATGTTGGACGTAGCGCGACACCGACCGCTTGCGTCGAATGCAGCACCCGTTCCAAGTCCGAAGCGGTGTGGCCCTTGTCCAGTATCTCCAGCAGGCGATCGTCCACCGACTCGAAGGCGGAGGTGATGAACGTCACGCCCAGAGCGGCCATCTCGTCGAGCAGGCCTTCGTGCTCGATCAGGTGCTCGACCTTGATTGTGGAGTCGAAGGTCAGACCCGGATGCGCTCTGGCCGAGCGGCGCAGCAGGTCCATCGCAAGATCCGGGGCATTGAGGAAGTCGGGATCGCCGAAGGTAATGTGCTTCGCGCCCATCGACACCTGTTGGTCGATGTCGGCGAGCACCGTGTCTGCGCCGTTGAGTCGGAGCCGGCCCGCGTAGATCGGCGTGAGCGGGCAGTGCGGGCAACGATGCGCGCAGCCTCGCGTGGCCTCGACATATCCGGCCAGGTGGGCGTCGCCTGAGGCGTCCATGTAACGGGCGTACTGCTCCAACGGCGGCAGCAGCGATCGGTCCGGAACGAGCCGAGTCTCGCGATCGAACACGGGAGCAAGCTGCGGCTCTTCGCCGCCCGCAAGTGCCACGAGTTGCAGGTCGGTGTCACCGCTGATCGCGCGACCCAATCCCAGATCGCGCAACGAGTCCGCGGCCAGCCCGTAGAAGACGATCTTGTCCGACATCGCTTCGATCTGTCGCGCGATGCGGATGCCCAGCCGCGCCGCCGTATGCATCGGCGTCGAGATGCCGATCAGGTCGGCATCGGCTGCGGCGGCGGCGAGTCGCTCGGATTCAATGGACTCGACGGCGAGGTCGAAGGCTGCGACATCGTGTCCGGCGGCCATCAGAGCCGCAGCGGGCGCGGCGACGCCGAGCGGTTGGTGTCCCTGCTCGTAGGTGGAGATGAGGAGGACGCGGCTCACAGGTCGATCATATCGAGGCCTGTTGTGGCGTCCCTGCGGCGATTGATCTACGGACCCTACTTCTTCGACGGCTTGTAGTAGGGGTTCTCGCCCGACTGGTGGTCGGTGATGTCGATCAGTTCGTCGATCTCGGGCAGTTGCTCCTTGACCGCGACCTCGATGCCCTGCTTGAGCGTCACGTTGGCCATGCCGCAGCCCTGGCAGCCGCCGCCCATCTCGATGTAGGCCTTCGAGCCCTGCACGTCGAGCAACTGCACGAATCCGCCGTGCGCGGCGATCTGCGGGTTGACCTGTTCATCGAAGATGCGCTGGATCTCTTGCGCCAGGGGATCGCGCCAGACCGGATTGGGGTTGTGAAACTCGAGACCGGAGACGTTCGGACCCTTGAACTCGTAGTGAATCGCGGTGCCGCGCAGATCGTCAATGCGCTCGCCTTCGACGTAGAGCAAGAAATCCGGGTACTGCACGATCGCGTCGCCGGACGGCTCGTAGCCCAGCTCGACGATCGTGAGGACGTGCTCGAAACCCTCCGACGTACGTCCGGAGATCTTCAGTCGCAGGCCCGCGACTTCCTCCGGATAACCGGTCAACACCTCGAGCAGCTTCTCGCGCGCCACCTCGGAGAAGGTGATGCCCAGATCGCCTGTGAGCGCCTCGGTTGTCATTGCGTTCCCCCGTCCGGATCTCATTTCCTAGCATAGCGTTCGGTCATGTTGGACATGTGACGGGAGCGCGACATGGCGGTCGAACGAGTCATTGTGGAGAAGAACATCGAGATCCCGATGCGCGACGGGATCATTCTGCGGGCCGACCTGTATCGGCCGGAGGACGCCGACCGGCCCGGCGGTGCAGTGCCGGGCATCGTCACCCGCACGCCGTACGACAAGGAGATGTCGGGCGCCGGCGTGGTCGCGGTGATGCCCAGCGCGCTGAAGCTGGCGGAGCGCGGCTACGCGGTCGTCGTCTGCGACTGCCGCGGCCGCTACGCATCAGAGGGCGACTTCACGCCCTTCCACCAGGAAGGCGAGGACGGTTACGACACGCTGGAGTGGATCGCGGCGCAGGAATGGTGCGACGGCAACACCGCGATCTACGGACCGTCCTATGTCGGCGCGACGACGATGCTGGCCACCCGCGAACAGCCGCCGTCGCTGCGCTGTGCGATTCCGATCATCACCGCCGACGACTACTACGACGGCTGGACCTACCAGGGCGGCGCGTTCCAGCTTGGGTTCGTCGGACTCTGGGGCAGCGGACTGGCGGCGACCGGTTACCTGCAGCAGGATCATGCGCGTCCGGCCGAGGCGCAGCCGGAGATGACCGAGGCGATCATGGGCAACGCCTTCCGACTGCTGGGCAGCCGGCCCCTGAACGCGATGCCCGGCATCTCGCAGGAGGGCGTCGCGCCCTACTGGCACGAGTGGCTGGAGCACGAGACGCGGGACGAGTACTGGGAGTCGGTGCGGCATTCGGCCGACTACTCGCGGTTCCAGGTGCCGATGCTGCACATCGGCGGCTGGTTCGACATCTTCGGGATCGGCACGGTGCGCAACTTCCGCGGCATCTCGGCCAAGGGCAATCCCGATCAACACCTGATCATGGGTCCCTGGGCGCACACCAACTACGACCGCTGGCTGGGCGAGATGGAGTTCGGACCGACCGGCGCGGCGGTCGCGGCCAATGTGATCGCCGACATCAACCGGTTCCTCGACACGCATCTCAAGGGCCGCGAACGCGAGGTCCCCAGGGTGCGCTGGTTCCTGATGGGCGCCAACGAGTGGCGCACCGACGAGTCCTGGCCGCCGCCGAGTGCAGAGGAACAGAGCTGGTACCTGGGCTCGGACGGCGGCGGCAATCTGCAATGGGGTGACGGCCGCCTGACCACCGAGCCTCCCGGCGAAGACCACCGCTGGGACGAGTACATGTACTCGGGCTACAAGCCGGTGCTGAGTGAGGGGGGCTCAACCCTGCAGCAGGCGATCGGCCTGCCCGGGCCGCGTGACCAGTCGCGCATTGAGAGCCGCGACGACGTGCTCTGCTACACATCGGAGGCGCTGGCCGAAGCCGTCGACGTGGCCGGTCCGGTCGAGGCCGACATCTGGCTCTCCAGCAACCGTCCCGACACCGACATCACGGCCAAGCTGGTCGACGTGCATCCCGACGGCAAGGCGGTCTCGCTGATCGACGGCATCATGCGGGCGCGATTCCGCGAGGGATTCGACCGCGAGGTCTTGCTGACGCCCGGCGAGACGGTCAGGGTGACCGTCGATCTCGCCTCGCTGGGGCATCGCTTCGACGTCGGCCACCGGATCCGGCTGGAAGTGTCGAGCAGCAACTACCCTCGTTTCATGGCGAACTCGAACGACGGCGGATCGGTCAACGCGGCGACCGAGATGCAGACCGCGATCAACCGGATTCGCCGAGGCGGCGAGTATCCCTCGGCGCTGCGCATGTACGTCCTGCAGGACTGAAAGGAACTCCCCGATGATCTACGAACTCCGCATTTACACAGCGCATCCCGGAAAGATGGGCGCGCTGATGAAGCGTTTCCGCGACCACACGATGGAGCTGTTCGAGCGGCACGGCATCCACAACGTCGGCTACTGGACCAACTCGGTCGGCGGCCGCTCGGACGAGCTCTGGTACATCGTCAGCTTCGAGAGTCACGGCCAGCGGGAAGAGGCGTGGAAGAACTTCGGGTCCGACCCCGAGTGGCAAGCCGCCCGCGCCGCCTCCGAGGAGAACGGTCCCCTCGTTCACCACATCGAGAATCGAATCCTCCAACCGACCGAATGGTCGCCAATGCCCTAGCGAGTCCTTGATAGAGTTGCCAGCCCGCCCATCGAAGGCCAAGGGAAGGATCGCCATGCGCATCATCACTTCGTACGCCTACACACTCGACGTGGAGACCGCCGAGGAAGCCGTTTCGCGGTTTCGAATCTACCGAAGCATCATGGATGACTGGCTGCGCGACCGGGGAGTCAGTGATCCAAGATCAGACTCGCCAATCGACACGTTCATTCAACTTGAGCGCCGAGACGTATCGCACGAAGGAGCGGAAATCGACGGCTTCCTTCTGAAGCAGCCGGTTCTCGAATCGAGTCATCTGCTGCACACCCGATTCGACCTTGCTGTCGCTGGCGAGTCCCTTGCACTGTTTCTCCAGTTTCGTCTCGAGCGTAGGACCACCAGAATCGCTCCCGTCAGTTACCCGGTCAGCTGCCCGCGAGCTCTGCAATCAATCCTCGACGCGGGCGCCTGGAAGTCCGGCCAAGCCCGCGTGCGGCCTCACAGTCGCAGGCTCTTCGGACGCGAGGCCGGAACAAAGCTTCGAACCGAGATCAAAGATCCTGACCGAACCCTGCCAATCGTGCTCTTAGCGAACTTTCGAGGTAACAAACCTCTTGGGGACTATCAGGAGCTGAGCGAACCCTACGGCGAGGACGAATGGGAAGACTTCGTCAACAGAATTGAAGACGAATTAGGCGGAGTGGCCCTTATTGCCGAACTAGATGAAGCAAGCGAGGATTCCCTGTTACCTCGGGCGCCGCACAATCTTGTAGACAGTGACTTGAAAGACAGGGCCCGACGCCGCCCGGTGCTCTTGGCACCAAGGCGCGACCATGGCATGTGCGGCGCGGTAGTCCGAATCGTATGGCCACATGGAAGAGAGGATTATGTTCCACAACGACACACAGCCTGGGCACCATACGAG
>JAPPBK010000402.1 GCA_026705105.1 Chloroflexota bacterium
TGAAGATCTTCCAGGACCTGCACGCCTTCTCCGACTCGCTTGACCTGTGCAAGTTCTCGGCCTTCGCGGTCGGCGCGCCCGAGTACGCGGCGCTCTACGAGACGGTCGTCGGCCTGCCGATGTCCGAAGAGGACGTGATGGTCGCGGGCGAGCGCATCTACAACCTCGAGCGCTACTACAACAATCTGGCCGGTTTCGACGGCAGCGACGACTCGCTGCCCGAGCGCTTCCTGACTGAACCGGGCAGCGGCCCGGCGGAAGGCCACGTCTGCGAACTCGACCAGATGAAGGAGCAGTACTACGACGCCCGAGGCTGGGACGACGGCGTCGTCGGCGAGGCCAAGCTGCGCGAGCTGGAGATCATCTCGTAGCACCGCGGCACTTCCCTCTCCCCCCGCGAAGCGGGGGGAGATGCCGAAGGCAGAGGGGGGCACGCCCTACACCCCATGCAAATCCGCTTCTACGCCACGCTGCGGCCCATTGTCGGCGGCCGCAGCGTCGAGTTGTCCGACCCGCCGGACACGATCGGCGCCGTCCTGGAACGTCTCGCCGACGAGTACGACGGTCTCCGCGCGCAGCTCTTCGACGATGACGGCACGGTGCGACGATTCGTCGCCATCATGGTCGACGGCCGAGACATCCGCCACATCGAGGGTTTGCAGAGCCGGGTAAATCCCGACAGCGAGTTGGACATCTTCCCCCCGGTCGCCGGCGGATAACGCCAACATGTCTGGATTGCCGGGCCTCTGGCAGTACGACATTCCCAGGCAGAGCATGAAAGCGTTTCTGCTCGGGCTTGCGGTTGCGATTGCATGTGGGCTGATCATCACGTTCTTCTGGAGAATTCCGCCGTCGCAAGTCGAGAGCGTCAAGGAGACCGGGTAGGTCGAGGGTCGGGCGCGTGGATTCGCCGAGGGGCTGCGGGATGGTGAGGAGGACGGGTTCTTCGCGGCTCGCGGCGAGGTGGACCGACTCGTGGCATCGGGGACGTTCGATGAGGGCCGCAAGTTGGCGTTCGATCAGGCCTGGGACGAGGCGCTGGACGATCTTGCCAGTGCGACTCTGGAGTCTGCGCCGCTGGCGGAGCGACAACGCGAACGCGAGCTCAGCCTGCTGGGGAGTATCGAGCGACGATCACCTTGTGAGTCCTGCTTCGAACGGTCCCCCGTGTCCACAGGGGTTGGGGATGCGGCTTCGCGTGTACGCTCACGGAATGCGCCTGCTTCGCTATGACCTGCCGCGACAAGTGCTGTTCTCGTTGCTCGCGGCGATGGCAGTGACCGCGGCGATCGGCTGGTTGATCTCGGTCCTGGACCAGGTCACGCCCGAGGAGATCGCCAAGGCGGAGGTGCGTGGTGAGCGGGAGGGCCGGCTGGACGGTTACGAAGCTGCGTTCGAACGCGGCCGACTGGACGGCGCGGGACGCGCGCAGTTGGCGCTGCCCGAGTTGCTCGCCTCGGGCGATCCCGCGGACGCACTGCGACGCTCGTATGAGTTCTCCTGGAACGCGGCAATCGACGTAGCGCTGCACACCGCGAAGCGCAACAAGCTGGAAGTGGAGTCGGCGTTTGAGGCGTGGGAGGCGCTGCGCCAATGACTCAGCGCAGAACGACCTTGCAGACGTGGGGTACGGACGAACAGGAGCGCTCGTGGTGGCGTCGCGGCCGCGACCCGATCGGGCGGCACACGATGGTCGCCACGGTGCTGGGCGTGCTCCTGGCTGCACTGATTGGGGCGACGCTCGACCCGTTCAACCTGCGCACCTCGGACGATCTACGGAGGGCCGAGGAGGCGGCGTATGCAAAGGCGTATGTCGCGGTCGAGAACCAGGGCTACGCCGATGGGTTGCCTCATGGCGAGGTGGAGCGATTGGGAGAGCGGATTGTGATCGCCGGGGAAGGCGCCGACACGCCGTACGGCGAGCAGTTTGCGGTCGGTTGGACGCAGGGATGGAACGACGCGCTCGAGGCGATGAGGAATGCCGCCGTTGACGAGGGGTTGCCCGAGGATTACACGGAGTTTCGCGTGTTGGAGGCGATGTCGCTCCGCTGATCCGGCGCGAGTGCGGTGCGCCGCTGTCCCGGCGTACCGTTGAGGTATGAAGCGAATCCTGATCCTTGGGGCGAGCGGGTACGTGGGCGGGCATCTTGCGCCTCGACTCGCGGCGGTCGGACACGACGTCCGTGCGGCGGCTCGTCGAGTGGATGCGCTGCGGGCCCGAGGCTGGGACGGTGTGGAGTGCGTCCGCGCCGATGCCCTGGAGCTCGACTCGCTGAGGCAGACGCTCGACGGCGTGGACATCGCCTACTACCTGGTGCACTCGATGGCGGCGGGCAAGGAGTTCTCCGAGCTGGATCGGCGCGCGGCGGCGAACTTCCGTGATGCAGCCGCAAAGGCGGGCGTGCGGCGGATCATCTACCTGGGAGGATTGCAGCCACCGGGCGGGGCCTCGCCGCATTTGGCGTCACGATTGGAAACCGGCGAAGTGTTGCGCAGCGGTCCCGTGCCGGTGACCGAACTGCGCGCGGGCATCGTCGTGGGCCCGGGCTCGGCGGCGTTCGAGGTGATCCGCGACCTGGTGTATCACCTGCCGGTCATGCTCGCGCCGCGCTGGGTGCGGTCGCGCAGCCAACCGATCGCGCTTGACGATCTGATGGCCTACCTGGTCGGACTGTTGGCGCTTGGGGACGACGGCGAGTCGCACATCTACGATGCCGTCGGTCCCGAGACGCTGAGCTACGGCGACCTCTTGCGCCAGTTCGGCGCGGTCGTGGGCCGCAAGGTGCGGATTGTGCCCCTGCCGGTGCTGAGTCCTCGGCTCTCGTCCTACTGGCTCGACCTGGTGACGGCGGTTCCGGCCAGCATTGCGCGTCCGCTGATCGACGGACTGAAGCATGACCTGGTCTCCGAGCGTCCCGACGAGCTGCGGGAGCTGATTGCGATTGACGGTCGCAGTTATCGCGAAGCCGTGGCGCAGGCGTTGGACGAGGAGCGTTCGGCGGCCCTGACGGTCCGCTGGACCGAGGGAGGATTCCGTTACCGCCGGCGGCGGCACGATGTGTCGTGGTTCGACAAGTCGGTGCGTGTCGAGGTGAGCGCGGGTCGATCTCCGGACGCGGTATGGCACGACATCTCGTCGATTGGCGGGGCGCGCGGCTGGTACTACGCGACCTGGTTGTGGCGGATGCGCGGAGCGATCGATCGATTGCTGGGCGGAGTCGGGATGCGCCGCGGGCGGCGGCATCCGACGGAGCTGCGGGTCGACGACCCGCTCGACTTCTGGCGCGTCGCGGCGGTGGAGCCGGGCCGCAGTCTGACGCTGGTGGCGGAGATGAAGCTGCCCGGGTCGGCGGTGCTGGAGCTGTCGGTGGAGCCCGACGGCGACGGCTCGGTTGCGCAGCTACAGGCGCACTTTCATCCCGCCGGCGTGTGGGGGTTGGTCTACTGGTACGCGCTCTGGCCGATCCACATGATGATCTTCAGGCGTCTGGCGGAGGCGCTGGCGAACGGCGTCAAGCGCCGCGCAGGCGCGGATCGAGCACGTCCCTGAGCGCGTCGCCGAGCAGATTGAAGCCGAGCACGATCAACATGATCGCGCTGCCGGCGAAGACGGTCTGCCAGGGATGCAAGTCGAGCGAGCCGCGTCCGGCCTGGACCATCTGGCCCCAGCTCGGGATGCCCTGCGGCCCCGCGCCGAGGAAGGAGATCGACGCCTCGGCGAGGATGTATGCGCCGATGCCGATGCTGAACGCAATGATCAGCACGGCCACGCAGTTGGGCAGCACGTGGCGGATCATGATCCGCAGGTCGCTCGCGCCGACGACGCGGGCGGCGAGCACGAACTCGCTCTCACGCACTTGCAGCACAGCCGAGCGAATCAGCCGCGTGGTGATCGCCAGCCCAGCTACTCCGAGCCATAAGACCACATTGAGAACGGACCGCTCCGTGATCTGGGTGAAGACCAGCACGAGGACCAGGAACGGGATTGCCTGAAGCATGTCAACCAGGCGTTGAATCAAGAGGTCAACGATGCCGGCGTAGTAGGCCGAGATCATGCCGATGATCAGCCCACCGACCACGGCGATCACCGAGGCGCCCAACCCGACAATCAGGCTCAATCGAGCGCCGTGAATGACCTGCGACCAGATGTCGCGGCCGAACTTGTCGGTGCCGAACCAGTGTCCGCCCGAGGGCTCAATGAACTGCTCAACGACGACCGGAGAGCCGATGTCGGGGTTGCGCGCCAGTTCGATCACGGTCGGGTTGGCCTTGTAGTCAGGGTTGGGTCCTTCGAAAATCTGGTCCGGGTCGTGACGCTGAATCACGGGGGCGAGCAGCGCCACGAGGATGAAGATGACGCAGACGACTAGCCCGGAACCGCCCAGCGGCTTGCCGCGCAGGAAGCGGCCGAGGCTGACCGTGGCGCTGCGCATTCGCTCGAGGATCGTGGGATCGCGCAGCGGGACGACAGTAGGATCGGCGATCTGGCTCATCTGTGTCCTCTTACGGGAATCATGCTACGAGAGCCGAATGCGCGGGTCGATGACGCCGTACATGATGTCGACGACAAGGTTGGTGAGCACGGTGAAGACGGCGATGATCAGCACCACCGACTGGAACACGGGGTTGTCGCGGGCGAAGAGCGAGGTCAGCACCTTGTTGCCGATGCCGGGGATGTTGAACATGTTCTCGAGGATGACCTGCGAGCCGATGATCGTAGCGATCGTGACGCCCATCACGGTGAGGACGGGGAGCAGGGCGTTGCGCAGGGCGTGGCGGATGATGACGGCCGACTCGGTGAGCCCCTTGGAGCGGGCGGTGCGGACATAATCCTGTCGCAGCACCTCGAGCATCTGCGAGCGCAGCAGTCGCATCGTGGTCGCCGTGCCGGCGAACCCGCCCGCGAACATCGGGATCAGATACCAGGTGATCGCTCTGCCCGGATCCTCCCAGAGATGCGGTTGGCCGATCACGTCGATCAGGAAGAGGTCCCACTGCAGCACGACCAGCGACGCAATCGCCGCCGTCCAGAAGACGGGCGCGGCGAGCGCCAGGATGGCAAGTCCGCGCAGGCTGTAGTCGAGCGCCTTGTCCTGGAAGATGGCTGAGATCAGCCCGACCGGGATCGCGACGGTGAAGCCGACGATCATGATCAGGACGCCCAACTCAATCGAATAGGGCAGCGAGCGTCCGATCTCGTACCAGACCGAGTTCTGGGTCAGGAACGACGTACCCAGGTCGAGCCGGACGGTGTCCCAGAGCCAGTTGGCGTACTGCTCGCCGATCGGCAAATCGAGCCCCAGGTCAGCCTTGCGCTGGGCGATGTTCTCCGCTGAAGCACTGCCGGCGTCGAGTCCCAGCGATGCGGTGGCGAAGTCCCCGGGGAGCACGCGAATCGCGAAGAAGGAGAACGTGCCGACGAGGAAGACGACGAATACTGCGCCGATAATCCTGCGGATGATGTAGCCCTGCATCGCGTTCGTCCTGCAATCGCGTGACGGGCGTCGTGCGGGACGCTGCCATCCGCGGGGATCTGATTCGCTGAGCGTTCACTGAGGGTAACGGACATCCCCGCTGTTCTGTGCGGAACAGCGGGGATGCCGTGGCCTCGTTCCTGGTCGTGGCCGAAGAACGTTGCTGGATCAGAGCGGAACCGGCGACGGCGCCTGGCGGTCGGACGCAGACGGGTCGTCGAGATCGAGGTAGTGCTCCATCGCCTGGAGGCTGACGGCGAGGAAGTTCCAGCCCTCCTCGTCGGTCTTCTTCTCGATCTTGTTGTAGTTGTAGCCGATCCAGGGGTAGATGTAGTTGTAGCAAATGCTGCGACCGAACTGCCCGCGCTCCATGACGTAGGCCTGCACGTCGCGGACCATCTGGTAGGCGGTTTCGTAGTCGAGTTCCTGCTTGGCGGCGATCAACGTCTCGTCGATGTAGGGGTCGGAGACGTCCCAGTAGTTGGAGCCAGCGCCGGTGGTGAAGGCGCCGATCATGTCGGCCCGCGCGTCCGGGATCTCGATGTTCGGGATCCAGCTGAAGAACG